>JAIPGA010000001.1 GCA_021736445.1 Synergistales bacterium
ACCGGGCCGGTTCGACAATCTGACCATCGGTCCGGCGGCGGCGCCCGCCCTCTGGGCGGTGCTCAGTCTATCGTAAAGGAGATGCTTCCCCCGTAGTGTGTGCTCGATGGCCCGCCGGGGAATGCCCCGTTAAACCGGAACCAGAACAGGAGATCCTCATCGTTGCCTTCCACGACCCTGTAGATCTTCCCTTCTTCACGGTCCCAGGCATAGGGACCGGCTCCCGATGTCGGCACGCCCAGAGCGTTGAGAAACGGAAAATCCTCGCGCACGGCGCGCCCCATGGGTATCATCTCCCGGACGCGCCGCGCCAGAGGGAGGGATCCGATGGTCTCCTGCGGTCGGGGAAAGGCGGGCGGGAGGGGAAGCCGGGCCCTCTGCAGGCCGCTGTAGATCCGCCGCGCCGCCTGGGGGCCCCGTCGCAGGACCAGGGAGGCCGCCGTGCTGTCCCCGGCGAGTCCCTGGAGCAGGGAGAGGGCCAGTTGGTCGGAGGCGGTCCCCGGCAGGGCGAGGAGCTCCTCCGCAGCCACGATCACCCCATCCAGCGCCGCCAGGGAACGGGGGATGGCCTCAGGGCGCCAGAACCCGCCGACCTCCTTCCACCGCTCCGGATTCCCTTCCGGAAGAAGCTGCTCGATCAGCGCCAGGGCGGTCCCGGCCCTGGCCCGTCCTTCCCGTTTCCAGAGTTGCTCCCACAGCTGGAGCACCGGTTCCTCTCCGTAGGGAGCGGCCAGCTCTCTGTGCAGTGCTTCCATCTGCCCCTGATGCTCCCACTTCCACCTGTACTCCTCGAGGAGTGACTCGTAGTCGGCAAGCCGGCCGTCGCTCCCGGCGCAGGCGCAGAGCGCCGTACCCAGGAGAATGGACAGCCCCAGAACGGCCGGGATCCACCGCTGTTTGCGCATAGTGCCACCTCCTTCGTGAAGGATCCTGTCTTTTTGGTATAACGCAGGATCCTGACTCTGTTCCGTATGTTCAGCGTGATGCAGTGTCAAGGAGACGCTGGACCAGGGAGACGGCCTGGATGGCGTCCCCGGCGTAGCCGTCGGCATCGGCCCGATCCGCGAAGGCCTCGTTGACAGAGGCGCCCCCGATGACCACGGGGAGTCCGGGGAACAGCTCGTGGAGCTGTCGGATCGTCTGCTCCATGGCTTTGGTGGTGGTTGTCATGAGCGCCGAGAGGCCGACCAGTGCGGCGCCGGTCTCCCTGACGGCTTCTACAATCGTCGAGGCCGGCACATTGCGTCCGAGATCCGCCACATCAAAGCCGTGGCTGCGCAGGACCGTGGCGACGACATTCTTCCCGAGGTCGTGCAGGTCTCCTTCGACGGTAGCCAGGACGATGGTGGCCTTCCGCTGCCTCTCTCCCCGCTGTTCCAGCGAGGCCGAGCAGCATTCGCAGATGCGCTGGGCCACCTCGGCCGAGGCGACGAGCTGGGGAAGGAAGAAGTCGCCCCTTTCGTAGTATTCCCCCACCTCCTTCAGCGCAGGGAGCACACCCTCGTTGATGACCCTGAGGGGGTTGGTCCCCTGCCGGATGTGTCGGTCGGCGTCCTCCACGGCACCGTCGAGGACACCCTCCACAATGTGGGTGTGGATCGTCGCGAAGCGTGCCTCTGCCTCCTCCCCTTCCGTAGCGCCGCTCTCCGTGGCCCCTTCCCGGGGTGCTTCAAGAGCGGCCTCTGCGACCGGTGTCGTCTGCGTTCCGGACATGGAGGCAAGAAAGGTCCTTCCCCGGGGATCCCGCCCGGTCAGGAGATCTGCGGCGGCGGTGGTCTCCCCGATACCGGCGGCGACAGGGTCGGCGATCACCATATCGAGCCCGCCCGCTGCAGCCATGGCGAGAAAGACCCTGTTCAGCAACGCCCGGCCGGGCATGCCGTGGGAGATGTTGCTGAGGCCGATGATGCTGGTGAGCCCCATTCCGCTGATTCCCCGAAGGGTGGCGAGTGTCGTGCGGGGGGCCGCGAAGTCGGCACCGGCGGCGAGGACCATGGGGTCCACCACCAGCTGCCAGGCGGGAAAACCTTGCTCGCGGGCCCTCTGCAGGACAGATCGAACCACCGCGAGGCGCTCTTCCGCATGCTCCGGTATGCCTTCGCTGGTGAAGGGAAGCACCGCCAACAGGGCGCCGTAGCGGCGTGCCAGGGAGAAGCCGGTTTCCAGAGCGTGGATGTCGGCGTTGACGGAGTTGATCAGGGGAACACCCGTACAGGCCTGCAGGCCTGCTTCCAGGACCTCGGTATCATCGCTGTCCAGGGAGAGCGGCAAGGGCGCTGTCTGTTCCGTTGTCCGCACCGCTTCTTCCATGGCGCCTTGCTGATCGATGTCGGGGAGACCGAGGTTCAGATTGAGCACCGTTGCCCCCTGCTGGTGCTGCAGTTTGGCCTCCCGTCTGAGGCCGCTGTAATCGCCCGCACGGACCTCGTCAGGGAGGGTGGACTTGCGGGAGAGGTTGATCCGTTCGCCGATCAGCACAAGCGGCGCCCCATTCCCGCAGGGGACTACGGTCTCCCGGCCGGCGAGGCGGGCGCCCGGTGGTGCCGAAGGATTCCGGAGGGGGAGGCTCCCCACAGCTCGTTTCAGGGTCTCGATATAGGCCGGGGTGGTGCCGCAGCAGCCGCCGATGACGGCGGCCCCGGCTTTGACAAGCTCCACGCCGGTTCGGGCGTAGTCCTCGGGACTCCAGAAGTCCTCGTCCTCCGGGAGACCGGCGTTGGCATAGACAAGGACAGGGAGAACGGTGCCGGATGCCAGCTCTTCCACAACCGGGATATAGGCCGCGGGGCCGACACCGCAGTTGGCGCCCACTGCGGAAGCACCGACCGCCTCGGCCCACGCGGCGGCTGCCGCCGGGGTGAAGCCGGTAACGGTGCGTCCGTGGTTCTCAAAGGTGAAGCTCACCATGAAGGGCACCGCTGTGGTGATGTCCTTGAGTGCCGCCACAGCGGCCTTCGCCTCCCGCTGGTCGAGCACGGTTTCGATCTGGATCAGATCGACGCCGCCTTCCAGCAGCCCTCTGATCTGTCTTCTGAAGGCATCCCGCGCTTCCGGAAAGGAGAGGGGGCCCAGCGGTTCAAGGAGGGTGCCCAGGGGGCCTACGGCACCGGCCACAAGGGCACCCCGGCATCCACGCCGTGCCAACCTTGCGGCCTCCCTGTTGATCTCCTCGGTACGGCTGTCGAGATGACGATGCATCAGCTTGAGAGGGCTCCCGCCGAAGGTGTTTGTCTCGACAATCTCCGCTCCGGCCTCTGCATAGGCCCGGTGGATCTCCGCCACCGTCTCCGGGGCACGGAGATTCATCTCCTCGGGGAGCTCCGGCGGAGCCCACCCCCGTTCGGCGAGCAGCGAGCCCATCCCTCCATCCAGCAGGACAGGGGTGTTCCGTTGCTCCAGCAGCGTATCAAAGGATATGGTCATGGAGGAACCTCCCCGGCATTCAGGTATCGATACGCCCGGGACGGACCTCCCTGGCCTGTCCCGGGCGAGCAAAGTGTACTCCCCCTCTTCAGGGAGCGCAACAGGGGCTCGCTGCGCATCTGTGGGCGCTGCGGCTATGGGTGGCTCCGCACCTCCTGCGGTGTGCCGGCGCCCTGGAGCTCACAGTGCTTCAGCGCGCACTGCTCCCGGAATGCTGCGATCTCGGCGTAGAGGTTGCTGTTTGGGGTGTCGCCGAAGAAGGCATGTACCACAGGGACAAGCATCGTCGGATGGTTCCTCCGTGCCTGCTGCAGCAGCCCCTCTATCCTCGCCGTGGCGGCTCCCTCCTGCATGCAGGTGAAGGGCCCCACGTGGAAGACGCCGCAGACCGGTGGCGTCTTCTTCCCGCCGATGTTGCCTTCCATGAACTCCAGGAAGTGCCCTATGGAAAGCGGTGACTCGCCGGTGATGGCGGTGTGGTACCGGTCCTCCCGTTCGAGCAGTTCCGTAACGTCCTTGGGGTGGGGAAGAGAGGGGCGCTGCAGTCCCAGGGAGTCGTAGAGCCGTTGGTATCGGGCGGCAAGGTGCCGCACGTACCGGTCGGCGATGGTGAGCAGGAGCCGCCGGCTGTCCCGGGTGGCGAGCCAGGTGATATAGCGGATCCACTCCGTCACGGGCCCCCTGATCATCTCCAGCCCCTGACGTTCCAGCTCCTCGATCACCGAGGCGGTGTAGGGGTCGTGCTGGCGCATGTAGATCTCTCCGATATAGAGCACCAGGGGGAATCGTCTGTCGGGCTCGGTGCACCGATCTCTGAATATCTGTGCCGTTTCCCTGGCCCACTCCTTGATGGCTCCGAAGCGTGCGCCCTTCTGCTCGATGAGATTGATCAGGGCACCCCGCCGTTTCTCGGCCGAAGCCGCAAAGGCCTCCCTGTCCGCGGCGTAGGGCCGGTAGCGGAGGAGGAGCTCGTCGTAGAGGTCCGCGGCATGCAGGGCCTGTGCCTCCTGGAACGCGATGCCGGCGCGGGCCGAAAAGCTGACGGGCACATCGACAATCTGGGATTCCAGATAGCCGTTCTGGGTCGACGGGGAGGCGATGGGGATCTCCCCGTACCCCAGCTGATCCATGAGGAAACCCAGGATCTCCACGTACTTCCCGAATCGGCAGGGACCGTTGGTGGTGGGGAGGAAGACGGTATATTCCTTGTTCACCCTCTCCTTGCCTTTCCGCTCCGATTCCCCTTCCAGATAGGCAAGGATGTCGCCGATTACCCCCTTCAGCGGGAAACAGGTCTCCATGGGGATCAGCCGGGAAGCGATCTCCCGGGCCGCCGTGGTGTTGGTAGGGAGTACGGAGGCGTCGATCCCGTGGTGTCTGAGTACGGCGGTACCGAAGGTGCTCCCGTGGCCCATATAGGGGATGAGCCAGGTTCTGCCCTTTTTCTTGTCGGTCAGCGCCCGGCGTTTGAAGTTGAAGGCCTCCAGGGGCTGTTCGCCGTAGCTGTGGGCCTGCTGGGCCACCACCCGCTGGTGGGCCTCGGCCCGCGTGACGAAGGGCGCGTTGTTGGACTGGGCGTCTGTCATCAGATGGAGGAAGGGTTTGCCTGCCCGGTTGAAGATCTCGCTTTCCATGGAGAACTTGATCGAGTCGGGACCGCAGGCAAAGTTCATCAGTCGGATCGGGAAGAGCCGCGGATGCGATGCGGTATAGATCGCCGCCTGGGTGATCCGGGCGCTCTGGATCCAGTATTCGTTTTCCACCAGGTCGTCCACAGGGACCTCCCTGTATCGATGTTCGAGAAAGATCTGGGGGATATACTCCATGCCCCGGGTCCTGGCGAACATGCGCCCCGTATTGGAGCTGGCTTCGGGGTCGGTCAATACGTAGTCCCGTCCCAGCCCCACATAACCGTAGCTGTCGCTCTCTTCGAGTTTGTGCAGGAAGGAGTCGCCAACCTTGGCGAGGGTGTCGTGGAACCCTCTCATGCGCTCGTCGGCATAGTCCATGGCTTCCCTGACGGCACGGAGCGAAGGGGTGTGCCCGTGGCGTTTCAGCTCGTCCTGCAGCTCCCGGGCGACCTGCTCCGGTTCCCCCAGGTGCCAGACCGGCCGGATCAGGCGGTTTCGGTCGATATCCGCCATGTCTTCTACGATAAAGCTCTCCGCCTTGGTGAAGATGCAGTAGGTCCGTTCCGGCTCGCCTCTGGCTTCGTCTTTCACGTCGATCAGACTGGGGGTGAAGATGTAGTCGATCTCCTCCCGCCCGGCGAGGTAGGCGGCGTGGCCGGCGGCGATCTTCATGGCGATGCAGAAATCCGTCGAGGCCTTGCTGCTCCCCAGCGAGGATATTCTGCCGTCCGTAATCGGCGAAAGCACTGGGAGAAAGCCCAGTTTCCGGAAGAGGGCGGAGCTCCAGACCGCCAGCTCGCCGACGGTGACGCTGCTGCGCCGGATGCCGATTGTCGGGCCTTCGGGAGCGGCTCCCTCCAGCTCCCCGCAGGTGATCCCGTCGAAATGCCGTTCCAGCAGCCGATGGTAGATCTCTACGTAGTCTGTCTTCTCGTCCTGCCGTCCGCTTTCGCTGTTGCCGAGCGGACAGAACCCCCCGGAGACCACCTGTTCGTCCCCGATGGTGAAAACGGTGAGTTCGCAGTTCCGCTGTCCACAGGAGCGTTCCCCGAAGAACTCCCGGCAGGTGATGCTCTCCTGGTGGAACTCCATGTCTTTTGTTGCCCAGCCCCGGAAGGCGGAGCGCACCTCCCGGCCCTGACGTTCCGCTTCCTCGATGGCCTGCCGCAGCCAGAGTGCGGCGCCGTAGGCGCCGAAGAGCTCGCGGTGGGGATAGGCATGGATGTCCGTGCCGGTGACCTGGGCCAGGGCGGCCAGGAAGGCCTTCCCCAGTGTGGGTCCTCCCTGGGCGGAGCAGCGCTGCTGCACGTGCTGCGGCCCGCCCACAAACTTGTCGAAATAGCTTGCCGCCGTGGCCCGGACGATGGCGGCGGCGATCTCGTCGCGGGAGAAATTCTCGGCGATGAGCCGCTGTTCCTCCATCTCCATGAAGACACCGCAGGTGGCGTCGATCAGGGGCACCCTTTCGGCACGCAGCGCGGCCTCCTGGAGGGAATCCTCCACATCGAAGCCCAGGAAGCCGGCCATATTCTCCAGCGTCTGGCCGGCGCCGGCCTGGCAGGAGTAGTTCATTCGTGCCTCGGCCACCTCGTCGGAGGCGTTTCCCGCGACACGTCGGAAGGAGGTGAATTTCATGTCCTGGCCGCCGATCTCGAAGATGGTGTCGATATCGTTGTCCCAGTGCTTGATCCCCCTGGCGTGGCAGGTGATCTCGTCGACGGCGCAATCCAGGCTCGACATGCCTTTCTGCTCGATCTCCTGCCGCCTCCGGTTGCTGAGGAGAACCCGTTCGTAGAGCTTGCGGGCCGAACCGGTGGTGCAGATCCCTTTGACACTCCACATATCGGCGGAGGAAGAAAAGGTTTCGAGGATGCGTTGCAGCGCACCCAGAGGGTCGCCGGATGTCTTGTAGTAGCAGCTGTCGAGGAGACGGCCGGTCCGGTAGTCGATGACCGCCGCCTTGGTGGTGGTGGAACCACCGTCCACGCCGATGACCACCTCCGGGTCGCCGGAGCAGGTGGGGACGGGTTGTTCTGCCCGTTCCGTATCGTAGGTGTGCACCTTGGGAAGAGCGGTGCGCAGAGACGGTGCGTACCGCCGCTCTCTCTTGGCGGCCTCGGTGACCCTCCAGAGTTCGTCGAGAGGGAGCAGCGCGGCATGGTTCCGGTCTCGTGCCATCAGGGCGATCCCCAGAGCCGCCAGACTGTGGAAGTACTGGGGACACCGTGCCTCCCTCCCGGTTTTGTCCGCCAGGCCCCGCCGGATCGCCGGAAAGGCGAAGAGCCCACCGGAGGCGAAGAGGGGGACATCCTGTTTGAGGGTTCGGTTGCCGATCACGTCGTTGCACATGTTGGCCGCTACGGTGTCGAAGAGCTTGGCCATGATCGAGCCCTTGGTAGCGCCTTCGTTCTGGTCGTGGATCACGTCCGACTGGATCACCACGCCGCAGCGGGCGTTGTAGCCCGATTCCCCTTCATGGTTCTGCGCGGCTTCGGTGGCCTGCCCAAAGAGCTGCTCGTCGGCGCGTCCCTGCAGAAACCATTGCCGGGACTCGCTCTGTGCCCGTCCAGCCAACGCGGGGGTTTCAAAGAGCCGCCGTATCTGTTTCTCCAGGAGCGTCCCGGAGCCTCCGCCGCATTTGCTGTTTGTGCCCCAGTCGACCAGCAGCGGCCGGCCCTCCCGGTCGGCCACGTGGAGGAAAAAGGTATCCTTGGCCCCGCTGTGCAGAAGATAGCACTCCCCACCGGCCAGAGCGAGGATACCCCGGGGAAGGGAGAGGGGCTCCGGGGCATGCAGGATCTCGGGAAACACCTGCGGCAACAGTGCGCTGCCCGAGCCTGTGAAGGAGGTGTCGATGATTGTGCAATCGGGGTGCTGACGGGGAAGAACCTCCAGGAGTGCGGTCAGGCACCCCAGGGGATCTCCGTGATGGAGCACAGGGGCGGGAGCGATCACAATGTTTCGATCCGGTGAAACCCCGATGCAGTGGATCGCGGCGGTACCGATATCGATGCCCAGATGTATCTGAATGCCCACAGTGGCTATGCTCCTTTTTGTTTGGTATTTGGTGCCCTCTTTGTCCCTATTATATCCCTGGAGGCTCGGTATGTGTAGCTCCCTGGATCGGAACAGCACCGAGAATAAGACATTGTCGTCACGACTATATGTGCAGGATAGGGGGCAGTCGATTGGTGTGACCATAGGCTGGATGGGAGTGAAGCATGGATGTCTGTATGTGGGCCGGTTTGCTGCAGCGGTATGGCTGGGGTGCCGGTATCGAGGAGTGGGTTCGACCTTTCGGCGGGGAATACCCGGGGCATCGGTCGCGGCTCTGCGTTCACCCCGATGGCATTCTCGGGGTTCTGTCGTCTCCAGCATGTCGGGCGTTCCCCCGGTGAGGAGGAACGAGCAGGTACTCCACAAAGCAAAATGAGGAGCCTCGGAGGGTGAGGGGGCGGGCGAAGGATGTCCGCCCCCCTTTTGCTGTTCTCTACCAGGCGTTCCTGTAGATCCCTTCGATCTCCCCGATATCCAGCTGTTTGGGATTCCTGGAGAGCAGCCGGGTTTCGTTGACCGCAGACTGGGCCATGGAAGAGGGGGCCTCTTCCGGGACCTCCACCTCACGGAGTCTGGTGGGAAGGCCGATGTCCGTCGCCAGAGCCAGCACGGCATCTACCGAGGTCGCCGCCGCCTCGCGGAGGGAGAGGTGTTCTGTCGCTTCACCCAGGGCTTCGGCGATGTCGGCGTACTTCTCGAGTTCGCTCATCAGGTTGGCCTCCATCACATAGGGCAGCATGAGGCTGTTGACAAGGCCGTGGGGCAGATGGTACTGGCCTCCCAGAGTGAGGCTCAGCCCGTGGACGGCCCCGAGCCCGGCGTTGGCGAAGGCCAGGCCTGCCTTGAGACTGGCCAGGGACATGTAGTACCGGCTTTCCTCATCCTCCCCGTCGGCGACAGCCTTCCGGAGATAACGGCCCACCAGCTCGATGGCCGAGAGCGACAGCTCCTCGGTGAAGTCGTTGGAACCCCGCGAAACGTAGGATTCGATGGCGTGGACCAGGGCGTCCATGCCGGTATGGCCCGTCACCTTCGGCGGCATGGAATAGGTGAAGGAGGGGTCGATCATGGCGAGGGATGCCAGCATATGGGGACTGACGATGCCCTTTTTGATTCCTCCCTCATCCTGAAGGCCGAAGACGCCGATTCTGGTGACCTCCGAGCCTGTTCCGGCCGTGGTGGGCAGCATCACCGTCGGCAACCCCGGTTCGGGAACCTGATTGACGCCGACAAACCGTCTGGCCGGCGGGCCGTTGGTCGCCAGCAGCGCCGCCACCTTGGTGACGTCGATGGAGCTGCCGCCGCCCAGTCCGACCAGCACATCCCAGGGGCCGTCGGCGATCCGGGAGGCCACCTGCTCGGTCAGTTCCAGCGCCGGCTCCGGTTCGACACCGTCGAAGGAGCCGGGTTCCATACCTGCTTCCCGGAGTACATCGAGCACCTGTTGCAGAATCCCCGCCCTGGCGATCCCGGGATCGGTGATGACAAAAGGGCGGGAACAGCCGAGACCGGAAAGCTGTTCGGGGAGCTCCCTGTGGATGTCCCGGCCCAGAAGCAGGGCCGGAGGGGAGTAGTAGGCGATTCGTTTCATCTGCTGTGACCTCCTGACATTATTCCTCGGGTTTGCCCTGCAGCACATCGGGATTGTAGCGGTCCGCCAGCGAACAGCAGGCGACAATGGCCTCTTCCATGCTTACCGGATTGGCGACGCCCTTCCATGCGATATCGAAGGCTGTGCCGTGGTCCACGGATGTGCGGATAAAGGGGAGACCGAAGGTGACGCTCACCGTCTTGTAGAATTCGTAGGTCTTGGCGGCGATATGTCCCTGATCGTGGTAGAGGGAGATCACCGCGTCGAACTTCCCGTTCAGGGCCATGTGGAAGACGCTGTCCGCCGGGACGGGGCCGGAGACGTGGATCCCCATTTTGCGGGCCTGCTCCACAGCGGGGGCGAGGAACCGCGCCTCCTCGTCGCCGAAGAGCCCGCCGTCCGAGGCGTGCGGGTTGAGCGCCGCCAGGGCGAGCCTGCGTTCTTCGATACTGAGTGACGCCAGGCAGCGGTCGGCGAGCTGGATGGAGTGGAGGACCCCCTCTACGGAGAGCCCTTCGATCATCGCCTTGAGCGACATGTGCCGGCTGTGGAAGAAGATCTTCATGCTGTCCACCAGGAACATGGTGACGCTGTCGCTGCTCTCCGAGAGTTCGGCGAGCATCTCCGTATGGCCGATGTAGTGGTACCCTGCCTTCTTGAGGGCTTCCTTGTTGATCGGCGTGGTGGCGATCCCCTTGACGAGGCCCCGCCGCGCCAGGTCAACGCCTGTGCTGATGCATTCCACGGCTGTCCGGCCCGCAAGGGCCGATACCTGGCCTACCTTGAGTTCCCCCACATCGGTGACGATCCCGAGATCCATCACCGGGATGCGGGAAGGATCCCCGTCGATGTTCTCCCGATAGGGGTCGACCGGCTGGAGGCCAACATCGAGTCCCAGCCGGTCCCTGACCGCCTTCAGAACCTTCAGGTCGCCCACCAGAAGGTACCGGCCGCATTCCCAGACCCGTTCCTCCCGGAGGCTCTGCAGGGCGATCTCCGGGCCGACACCGGCCGGGTCCCCCATGGTGACCGCTATAGGTTGCCTGTTGTTCATTCCGAATCCTCCTGTCGTATCCATTGTAAGGCCCTGTAGAGACCGTCCTCACCGCCCACCAGACCGCCCTTGGTGACCACCTTCAGGGTGTTGTATTCCGTGCCCTTGATCCGTCCTCCCATCATCAGCGGCGCCAGCTCCGTCACAGGTGCGATGAAGTCGGCGCCGAGCTGGGAGAAGACGCCCATGGCGGTATCCCCGCCGGAGAGGATCACTCCGGCCAGATCCCGGCGCAGGGTTTCCATCGCCGACACCCCTGCTTGAGAGAGCCGGCGCACCGTGGCTTCTTCGCGGCCCCGGACCACAGGGCCCTCCGGCTGGATGACGAGAAGGTCCGCGGCGTTTCTGTCGAGGTCCTCTACAAACCGCCGGCACTCTTCCCGGGACGTTTCCACCGGCAGGTCGGTGGAGAACCGGTAGAACAGGACATTGAGCCTGCCGGCGAGATAATCCAGCTGATTGCGGGTCACCGCGGAGGTGCTGCCGACCACGGCCAGAGCTGTCTTCGCCCGTCGGGGTGAAGACATGCGGGAGATATACGCCGCGGTGAACGGTCCGGGATCCACGGGGATGAATGCAGTCCGGAGGGAAGCGGCCGCCCCGGCGATCGCCTCGATGTCCGCGTCGTTCTGGGCGTCGGCGATGATGATCCTGTGTGTACCAGCCATGCCGGAGAGCGCTTTGGCGATCCCCCCCGTGCCGGTTCTGACAACCTCCATGGGCAGCATGGAAAGGGGGTAGCGTCCCTGAAAGTAGTGCGGCACATAGCTGGTGGAGATGGGCCAGAGTGGGTCGGCGGCCACCTCCGTGCGTTCGAGGAGTGAACCGTTGAGCAGCTGGTAGCCGCCGATGGTGGTCCGTCCGGACGCCGGGTAGGCGGGGACCACCAGGGCCACCGAGCGGGGGTAGGCTTCCAGAAGGGCGGCGGTCTCCCTGTAGAGGTGTCCCCGCAGGGTGGTGTCAATGCGTTTGGCGCATCGGCGATGTGGCGGCAGGGCCCGCAGGAGGGCCTGGAAACGGTTCTCCACAGTGGCCTGGTCGCTGCCCCGGGTGTGCGCGTTCACCACCAGAAGCGACGGGGTACGCTGCGCTCCGGCGCCCTGCAGGCACTCCGGGTGTACCTGGAGTGTCGGCGAGAGCCCCTTCGCTTTCAGCAGGATCGACTGGACCGAGGTTCCGGTGAGGTCATCGCAGAATACGGTGAATTCCGAACTGTGCCTGTCCATTGCACCACCTGATGTCCCTGTCAGTTAAAGAAGCGCAGGATTCCCACGGAGAGCGCCGGGATATTGCTGATCAGAAGGATGTCCACGATCTCGGCCAGGAGAAAGATGATGACATGCCGGGAGATCTTTTCGATGGTCACCCCGTACTCTTCAACCAGCGAGGAGGCCACAAAGAGGTTGACGGCCATGGGCGGCGTGATCATCCCGATGGATGTGTTCACCACCATGATGACGCCGAGCATGATCGGATCCATCCCGAAGACCGCCACGATGGGAATGAGGATCGGCGCGACCAGCAGGATGATCGCCTGGGTTTCCAGAAAGATCCCCAGGAAAAGCAGGATCCCGTTGATCATGGTGATAATGGCGACGGGGTTCTCCGAGATCGCCAGCATGGCGTCGGTGATCTGCTGGGAGACCTGGCCGACGGTGATGAGCCAGGAGAAAGACTGTGAGGTGGCGATGACGAAAAAGACCACGGAGCTCGCGATTCCCGCCTTGACGATGATGGTGTGCATCTGCTGCAGTCCCAGCTCCCGATAGATGAAGATGCTGACCAGCAGGCTGTAGACCACGGCCACGGCGCCCGCCTCGGTGGGGGTGAAGATCCCGCCGTAGATCCCGCCGAGAATGATGATGGGCATGAAGAGCGCCAGAATGGAATCCCTGAAGGCCGAGAAGAATTCTCCAAGGCCGAGGTTCTCCTCTTTGGGGATATTGAGTTTCTTGGACATCACCACAATGACGATGCTCAGGGTCAGTGCGAGCAAAACGCCCGGTCCGAAACCCGCCAGAAAGAGGTCGCCGATGGAGACACCCGCCACAACCCCATAGGTGATCATGGGGATTGAAGGCGGGATGACCACACCCAGCGTTCCGCCCGCTGCGGCGACGGCCGCCGCAAAGGCCGGCGGGTATCCCTTCTTGATCATGGACGGCACCATGATCCCCCCGATGGCGGCGACCGTGGCGGGGTTGGAGCCGCTGATAGCGCCGAAGAAGGCCGAAGCGAGGACGGTGATGAGCCCCAGACCGCCGGGAAGACTGCCCACCATGGAGGAGGCGAGGCGGACCAGACGTTTGGAGATCCCCCCATGCTCCATGATGCCCCCGGCGAGCATAAAGAAGGGAATGGCCATGAAGGGGAAGGAATCCACGGCGGTGAACATCCGCTGGGCGATCACCACGGGGTTGAGAGGGAGATTGCTGAACAGCATCCCCGCCATGGAGGCGAGGCCGATACTGACGGCGACGGGGATGTTGAAGAAGATGAGTCCGATGAGCAAACCAAACATGATAAGTGCCATTGCCTTCGCCCCCTAGCTTTCCCGTGTCTCTTCCAGCGCCGACATCTCTCTGCTGGTGATGAAAAAGGCCTGGATCGCCCTGATCCCGATCAATACCATACCGAAGGGAACAGCTGCGTAGGGGATCCACATGGGAATGAAGAGAGCCGGGGTGGTCTGTCCCATGTTGACCTGGCTGCCGATGATCCGTTTCATGAAGAGGATGATCACCGAGCAGAAAAAGAGGATGACCAGAAGCCGAATAAAGTGGAAACACTTTCTGACGGCCGGACTCTTGAACCGGGTGACGATAAAACTGACCCCGATGTGGGCCCCCCGTTTCATGCCCAGGCCGGCTCCGATATAGGCCATATAGACCATGATGTACCGGGCCAGCTCCTCGCCCCAGAACATCTGGAAGAGGTTGAGATAGCGCGCCAGGGTGGCCGTAAAGACAACGGCAACCATGGCGGGAAAGAGAACCAGCAGTGCGTATTCCTCGAAATGGTCGAAAAAGGCTTTCATCGGTACATGCCCCCAGTGTGTATCATGAAGTGGTCCCGCACGGATGCGGGACCCTTCACTATACTCGGTTCACAGTTATGTTGACATCAGCAAAGCGGAGTGGTGCTTTTATTTCTGGGCGTCCACAAAGCTCTGGATCAGCTCTTTCCCGATCTGGTCCTGGAACTGCTGGTACACGGGCTGGACAGCCTCGACGAAGGGAGCCTTGTCGGGGGTATTGATCTTCATGCCCTCTTCCTTCAGCTTCGCAGCGAGCTCCTTCTCGGTCTTCATGCTGTACTGGCGTTCCCAGTCGCGGGCCTTCTTCTCGCATTCCAGAAAGACTTCGCGCTGCTCTTCTGTGAAGGTGTTGTCCCAGAAGTTCTTGTTGATCAGGAGGACGGCGGGGGCGTAGAAGTGCCCTGTCATGCTGACGTAATCCTGCACCTCGTAGAACTTGGAGGTGTAGATGATGATGAGCGGGTTTTCCTGGCCGTCGACGGTCTTCTGCTGGAGCGCCGTAAAGAGCTCGCCGAAGGGCATGGGGACGGGGTAGGCCCCGAGGGTCTTGAAGGTGGCCACATGGATGGGATTCTCCATGAGACGGATCTTCAGGCCGTCGAGATCCTCCGGCTTCTGGATGGGGCGCGCGGAGTTCGTGATATTACGGAACCCGTTTTCCCAGATTCCCAGAGCCTTGATGCCGCTTCCCTGCATGGAATCGAGGATCTTCTGCCCGTCGGGACCGTCCATCCACTCGTAGGCCTTCTGCCGGTCACGGACGATGAAGGGAAGGTTGAAGATCATGAATTTGTCTGTGAAGTTGGCGAGCGGGGCGGAGGAGACCAGCGTCATCTCCAGGGTGCCCATGGCGACACCCTCGATGGCGTCACGCTCGGAGCCGAGCTGGGCGGAGTGGAAGATCTGCAGCTGAATCTGGCCGTCTGTCTTTTCTTTGAGGAGTTTGTCGAGGTGTTCGAGACCTTTCTGATAGTGGGAATCCGGGGCGATGGTGTGGGCCACCCGGAGCACTGTCGGTTCGTCGGCGGCAAAGGCGATTCCGGCGAAACTGAAGGAAAGGACCGCGGCCAAAAGAATCAAAAGCGTCTTTCTCATTTCAGACATACCTCCTTGTGTCATAGGGCTGCGTCGTGTGCTGCCTCCTGTTGGTGCTCATTCTCTCTACCCACTGCTGTCTGTCGGCATACACCACCTCCCCCTCCTGGTTGTTGTACAATCATTTGAGTTATTTTAGCACGCACCCCCTGACGGGGGCAACTGTGTTTCAAAACAAAAGCAGGAACAATACCTTAATGGGTAAATCTGCTCGGCAATCAGAGGAATTCGATTTGCTTCTCAGTGATACAATATCTGCGGTGAAGCTGTTGCGCCACCGGGAGTCTTCATTGCAGCCCACGCCGAGGGGGGTGGTGAGCCGTGCAAACTGGTTACGACACCCTGTACCGAAAGGTCTTCGAGAGGATGGCCGAACCCTTTGCACTCTATGGTGTGCAACGTGAAGAGCCGACGAAGGACTGGAACAGGGTCTTCCTGGATATCAACAACGCCTACGAGGAGATCATGAATGTCTCCCGGCAGCAGGTGATGGGGAGAACCTTTGCGGAGATCTGGCCGGAGACCGAATCCCTCTGGACGGAGGTGATCGACCTGGCGGCGGAGACGGGGGACCCGGCCCGGCGGGAGGGCTGGAACCGCGAGACGGGACGCTATCTCCGCGCCCTCTCCTTTGTTCCGGCGCCGGGAAAGGTGGCTGTGATTTTTCTCGATTCCACAGCAAGACAAAGGGCCGAAGAGGCGCTCCGCGAAGGGGAGCAACGACTCCGCTCCTACCGGGAGACCCTGCGCCAGCTGGCCACGGAGCTCTCCCTCACCGAAGAAAAGACCCGACGGGGGATAGCCGTGGAACTCCACGACCGAATCGGCTATTCCCTGGCCAGGGTGCTGGAAGGGGTACGGGGTCTCCAGGCCCTTTCGGCAGACCCGGTGTTGCAACGCCGCGGCAACGAACTTGGAGGGGATATCCAGAGGATCATCCGGGATACCAGGACGATGACCTTCGAGATCAGTTCCCCGCTGCTCTACGAAGTGGGTCTCGGAGCGGCGGTGGAATCGCTGGCGGAGCACCTTCTTGAAGGCAATGGCCTTGATTTCTCCTTCAGCGAAGAGGGGATGGACGTAGCGGAAACCATGGATGTCCGGGTTCTGCTCTACCAGATGGTGCGTGAGGTCTTTGTCAATGTCGTGAAGCATGCCGGAGCGACCAAGGTCCGCATAGTGATCCAGAAGGGCCGGGACAGGATTCAAATTCTTGTGGAGGACAATGGGCGCGGCTTTTCGCCGGAAAAGCATATGGAGCAGGCGGCGAAACGGAAATCCTTTGGGCTCTTCAGTATCAGGGAGCGCCTGCGCGCGTTAGGAGGGGCCCTTCAGATCGATGCCGGGCAGGGGAAAGGCACATCGGTGCTTCTCCAGGCACCGTTTACCGCTCAGGGAAGAGAGGATACCTGATATTGGCTATCCGGATTATACTCGTGGACGATCATGCCATTGTGCTTGACGGTTTGCAGAACAACCTTGAAGGAGCGGGGGATTTCGAGGTGGTGGCGACGGCCCGCAGCGGTGCGGAAGCCCTGACAGCGGTAAAGCGCCATACCCCGGACGTGGTCATCGCCGATCTCTCGCTGGGCGACATGAATGGGATCGAACTGACCATGGAGCTGCAGCAGCTGGAGGAAGCCCCCTACGTCATCGCCTTCAGCATGCACCTCAACAAACGGATGGTCGCGGAGATGCTCGGGGCCGGGGCCGTTGGGTATGTATTGAAGGAGGCCCCTTCGGAGGAGATCCTCACGGCCATTCATTCGGTGATGGATGGCGGCATGTTCCTCAGTCCGCCTGTGACCAGGCTGGTGGTCAAGCAGTACCTCAAAATCCTGGGTTCCGCCGGTGGACGTCGGGAATCCGCACTGACGGTCAGGGAGGAGGAGGTGCTCCGGTTGCTCGCCGCGGGATACCAGCCCAAGGGGATCGCCGACACCCTCCACATCAGCCGAAACACCGTGGACAGCCACCGGAAGAACATCATGGAAAAACTGCACTGCCGCAACTTCGCAGAGCTTGTCTGCCAGGCCATGCGGCTCGGTTTTGTGGAGCCGCCCGAAAGGGAGGGATAGGCCGCCGGTCCCTCCCGCGGGTGGCTCCGGAGTTTCCGCGGTGTGTGCGGACGGTCAGATGGAGACCACCGTGCCGACACCCTTTTCGGCCGCTCTCTGCAGAACGATGTTCCCTGTGAGGATATCCTGGAGCGCCATCCCGGTAGCGTCAAAGATGGTGATGTCCTCATCGTCGGTGCGCCCCGCCCGTGTCCCGGCGATGACCTCGCCGATCTCGGCAACGCTTTCTTCGGTGATCCACCCGTTGTTGCAGGCATACTGGCTTTCACCGTGGTCCAGGGCGTTGAGTCGGGAATCGACGACCACCGACGCCTTCCGGAAGAGCTCCGGGTCCAGTTCCTGTTTGCCCTTCATGTCGGTGCCGATGGCCGTGATGTGGGTTCCCGGGCGTATCCAGTCGCTCTGGAGTAAGGCGGAGCGTGCGGAGGTGCCTGTGACGATGACATCGGCGGTGCCCGCTATGTCGGGAAGGTCCGCCGGCGGAGCGGTCTTCATGTGATAGGCGGGGTGATCGGGGGCGACGGCCTCAACAAAGCGTTTGGCCCGATCGTAGGTCCTGTTGACCACCGTGACGTCGGTGAGGGCAGGAAGCACCCTGGACACCCCTTCCAGCTGGGCATGTCCCTGGGCGCCGGCTCCAATGAGCAGAAGATGCCGGGAGTCCTTCCTCGCCAGATTCCGGGCCCCCACCGCACCGGCAGCGCCGGTACGGGTGTTGGTGATCCCCGTCCCGTCGAGGAGGCCCAGGGGTGTCCCCGTTTCGATGGAAAAGACCGCCACCAGGCCTGACAGCTCAGGCATATCCCTCCTGGCGGGATTGTCCGCAACGGTGCTCATCACCTTGAGGCCGTAGAGCCCCGCTCCATCCATGTACCCGGCTTTGAGGTCCATATCGTTCCGTCCGGGGTCGAATTCGTGGATAATGGAGGGGAAGATACCCGCCTGACCGGTCGAAAAAAGCCGGTAGGCCTCCGAAACGGCCTCGATGGCGTCCTCCATGGTGAGGAGCTCCTGCAATTCATCGCGGTTGATGATACGAAGCGAATACATTGTGAGATCCCTCCTTTGTCGTCTCTGTTCCTGTTGTTACGGGGTCGCGGCATCAAGGGAGCGGGAGATGGACTCCAGTCCCCGGCCAAGCTCCTCCGGAGTGGGCCAGGCGTATCCGACACGCATGAAGCGGCGGGGCATGGAGAACCAGTGTCCGGGCCCCACATAGGTCCCGTGGGTGGTGTTGAGTTCCCTGTAGAACCGGTCGACGGAGATGCCCAGGCCTTCCCTGATTCCCGGGAAGCAGACCACACCTCCTTCCGGTTCCACCCACTCCATCCTGGGTTCCTTCTGCATCCAGTCGCGCACCCTGTCGAGGGCCTGCCGGTTATAGTCCCGGATGGCCGGGAGCAGTGATCCCCTCCTTGCAAACGCCTGGTAGGCGATCTCCTCGTCGAGCACGCTGGAGGCGATGCCGATCTGTTCCTTGGCGGCAAGAAAGGTATTGAAGAGTTCGGGATTCGCCGTCATGAGCCACCCTATCCGTATACCTGGAATGCCGAAGCTTTTGGACATGGAGGAGACACTGATGACCCTGTCGCTGAGGCTCGCCGCGACGGGAAGGGGGGTGCCGCAGGTGAGCTCCCGGTAGGTTTCGTCGAACAGGAGATAGCATCCCTGCGATTCGGCGATGCCAACGATCGCCTCCAGCTTTTCCCTGCTCAGCATGGTCCCCGTGGGATTGTGGGGATAGGTGAGGCTGATGTACTGTGTCTCCGGTCGGACCATGCTGTTGAGACGTTCGATATCGAGTGCGAAGCCTTCCTCGAAATCGAGGTCCAGGTAGCTGATATCCGCCCCGATGGTTTCGGGAGTGGAGATGTTCGTGGCGTAATTGGGTCTGGCCACCACCATATGTTCGCCCTTTTCCAGGAGACTGGTGGCAACGATGAACAGAGCGGTGGCGGCCCCGGCGGTGATGAGTACCTGTCCGGCCGAGAGCGGGGGGCCCACATCGGCGGCAATCGCCTCGCGGAGCTCGGGTTTGCCCAGATGGTCCCCGTAGGGGAGGAGCATATCATCGATGGTGACCCCCAGTTCGCCGAGACTGCGGTCGCGGACGGAGCTTTCGGTGAGGTTGTTGCGGATTGTGTTATACCCAAGCTGTTCCGGCGATTCCTCTTCCATGGCCATACGCTGATATTTCATGGTTCGTGACACCTCCCTGAGGTGTGCAGGATATGTTGAGACAAGTATACAATACAGGCGTTGGGAATGCCGCACAACCGCAGGGCCCGCATAATACCTGGGATTGCTGCATCCGACGATGAAAAGAGGTGACGTGATGCGCATTGTGTCCCTGCTCCCCTCTGCCACGGAACTGGTCTACGCACTGGGAATTGAGGGAGACCTGGCTGCGGTCTCCCGGTTTTGCGACTGGCCGCTGCAGTGCCGGAGTCTTCCTGCCGTCGGAGACATGCTCCATGTAGATACCGAAGCGATCCGGAGGATCCGCCCGGATATCGTGCTCTATTCCCCCTTCTTTCATGACCGCTGGTTGCCGCCGAAGGATTGGGGCGGCACGGTGCGAATCCCCTGCGACTGCCACTCTGTCGCCGATATCCTGCAGCTTGTCGCTGCCCTGGGCGAGTCCGCCCACTGTGCGGATCGTGCCGCCCGCTTGCAACATTGGATAAAGGAACAGCGCAGAACAATCCAGACAAAAGCAGAGGGAATCCAGAGGCGCCCCCGTGTGCTCCGCGTCCTCGACTGCGTCGATGACCCGGAAGAACCCTCGCTGATTGTGGCGGGACCCCGGAGTCTCCAGGGCCGATGTATCCAGGAAGCTGGAGGCGAGGTGCCCTTCGGCGAACGGGAGGAGCATTATTTCCGCACCCCCTTTTCCGAGGTGTCGCGTCGGGTCGTGGACGCGCTGCTTCTCTGCACCTACCGTTCAGAGGGGGGTACAATGGAGACTGCGGCGGAACGGTGCCTTGAAAACCATGGATTCGGAAGGTCCGGTAGGTTACTGCGGCTTCCCTGTGCATTGGTGTGCCGGAACTCCCACAGGGTGGTCTACCTGCTCGCCGCGCTGTGCGGGCTCTTTGGAGGAGCACCTGTCGCCGTGGTTCCCTGGGACCGGGACAGGGGCCGCAGCGAGGGGTCGGGAATGGAATGGAGGTGTTCGAGATGATCGAATCGACGCGTTTCGGTTCCATCACCATCGACGGAAGGAGCTACGAGAAGGATGTTCTGATCCGGCTGTCGGGGGCTGTGAAAAAACGCAAGAAGAAGCTTTCCAAAGCGCACTACGGGACATCCCACATCATCTCCCGCGATGAGGCGGAGCATGTCTATGAAGAGGGCTGCGAACAGCTGGTGGTGGGCACGGGACAGAACGATCTGGTGCGGCTCTCCGGAGAGGCGGAGACCTTCTTCCGGGAGCACCATGTGGACGTTGTGCTGCTGCCGACGCCCCGGGCCATCCAGTTTTTCAACGAGTCGGAGGGAAAGAAGGTCGGTCTCTTCCACATCACCTGTTGACGAGCCAGACCAGAACCCTCTCTGTCTTCAACCGCCGGATGCAGCTTTGTTACCCAACCTCCATCCGGCGGTAACCCTCCCGTTACGTCCTGTTGCTACAGTAGATCCGCGTTGTGCGGGATTCTTTGCACAGCAGCACACTATCGGGAAGGGTGAAGCAGTATGCAGTGGAACAGGAATTGGACCAAGCGCGTTGGTTGGATTGTGGCGGTGGCCTCGCTTGCCGTTTTTCTCCTGGCCGGTTTCGGCCAGACCCAGGCGTCGGCCCAGGCGAAGTATGTCTTTCTGATGCTCGGTGACGGAATGGGGCTCCCCCAGAGGAACGCCGCCGAGATCTACATGGCGGCCCAGCAGGGCAAGGAACTGCGCCCGGGGATCGTGAAGCTCGAGATGGACACCATGCCGGCCCAGGGGATGTGCACCACCTACTCCACAAACTCCATCATCACCGACTCGGCGGCTGCCGGCACGGCGATCGCCACCGGCAGAAAGACCAAGTCCGGCGTTGTCTGCATGGATCCCTCCGGCAAGGAGAGCTACAAGACCATCGCCGAGATGGCCCACGAGCAGGGGATGAAGGTCGGCATCGTCTCCACGGTCTCCATCGAGCACGCCACCCCGGCCACCTTCTACGGCCACACACCCGACAGGGGCACCTACTACGACCTGGCCAGGCAGCTCGGCAAAAGCGGCTTCGAGTACTTCGGCGGCGGCGGGTTCCGCTATCCCAGGGGCCGCGACGGCGACAGGCCCGATGCCATCGAGTTCGTCAAGGAGCAGGGATACACCGTCACCGATACCACCGAGGACTTCAACAAGCTCAACGCCAAAGACAACCCCAAGGTGCTCGCCTTCAACCCCACCATCGTTGGCGGCGCCTCCATGCCCTACGTGATCGACAATGTGCAGGACACGATTTCCATCGCCGACTACACGAAGAAGGGCGTCGAACTGCTGGACAACCCCAGGGGCTTTTTCATGATGGTCGAGGGCGGCAAGATCGACTGGGCCTGCCACGCCAACGACGCCGTCTCGGCCATCCAGAACACCATCGCCTTCGACGAGGCGGTCAAGGTGGCCATGGATTTCTACAACGACCACAAGGACGAGACCCTGGTCATCGTCACCGGTGACCACGAGTGCGGCGGGCTGACCATCGGTTTCGCCGGCACCAAGTACGACACCTTCTTCGGTGTCCTGGGCCAACAGAAATCCTCCTACGAGGGCTTCAACGCCGACTTCGCCGCCTACCGCAACGAGCATGAGCTCAGCGGGGCCGGCTTCGAGGATATTCTGCCTCTGATCAAGGAGCACTTCGGCCTCCATGTCGCCGGGGACAGCCCGAGCTCCGACAGTGAGGAGCCTGCCCTGGCTCTCGACGAGTTCGAGTACCAGAAGCTTGAGGACGCCTTCGTCCGCAGCATGAAGGGCGAAGAGGTCAAAGCCGGCAACGAGGAGACCTACCTCCTCTACGGCGGGTACGAACCCCTTACGGTGACCATCACCCACATCCTGGACAACAAGGCCGGCATGGCCTGGACCTCCTACTCCCACACCGGAGTGCCCGTGCCGGTTTCCGCCCTCGGCGTGAACCAGGAGAGCTTCAACGGCTTCTACGACAACACGGACATCTTCACCAAGATGGTCCAGGCCATGGAGCTGTAGGCAAGCGCGGCGCCTCTGATACCTACAGCCCGCAGCATCCCCCAGAGCCACGATACAGAGCGGTAGGGCAGGGTAACCTGCCCTGCCGCTTCCTGAAGGAGGTCACCCATGCTCGACAGAATACGGGAATGGTTTTTCTACGATACCGGCCGGAAGGATCTCATTTTCACCGCTTTGGTACTCCTCGCCTGTGTCGCGCTGTTTTCCATGGAAACCGGTTTCGAAAGCCAGGTAGACCAGGAAGCCGAACATGTCCGCGGGGAGGTGCTGGCTACCGACGACAGCGACGTCCAGCAATTCGGAATCGTGAAGTCGGGGACCCAGATCCTCCAGGTTGAGGTCCTCGAAGGGGCCCACAGCGGCGAGACACACCGGGCGCTGAACAATCTGGTGGGGAAGATGGAGCTGGATACGGTGTTCTCCAAGGGGGACACGGTACTGCTGGATCTGACCATCGACGACGGTGATGTTCGGAATGTCCACGCATCCTCGCACTACAGGCTGGGGACCGAGGCCTTTCTGCTGGTACTCTTCGCCGGCGCGCTGGTGCTCTTCGCCGGGTTTACGGGATGCAAGGCGCTGCTCTCCTTCCTCTTTGCGGCGCTGGCGATCTGGAAGGTGGTGCTCCCTTCCTTCCTCAAGGGCTACGACCCCATTCTTGTCTCACTCGGACTGGTGGCGGCGCTCACCTTTATCGTGATCTTTCTCGTGGCCGGGTTCGACAAGAAGGGACTGGCCGCATTCCTCGGTTCCTTCCTGGGCCTTGGCCTGACCTGTGTCCTTGCCCTGATCTTCGCCGATCCCTTCCACCTGCAGGGCGTGGTGCGGCCCTTCTCCGAAACCTTGCTCTATTCCGGATACGCCCATCTCGATCTCACCCGCATCTTTCTGGCGGGGGTCTTCTTCGCCTCCTCCGGGGCGGTGATGGACCTGGGGATGGACATCGCCGCTTCCTGCCGGGAGATCGTCCACCATCATCCCAGGATTTCCCCGGGGCAGCTGCTGAAATCGGGGCTCATGGTGGGCCGTGCGGTGATCGGAACCATGACCACCACGCTGCTTCTGGCCTATTCCGGCAGCTATATCACCATGCTGATGGTCTTCATGGCCCGGGGAATCCCCATGGAGAATATCCTGAACATCAACTACGTAGCCGCCGAGCTCCTGCACACCCTGGTGGGCAGCTTCGGGCTCGTCACGGTCGCGCCCTTCACCGCGCTGGTGGCGGCGTTTGTCTATACGCGCCATTGAAGCTCCGCATTTGCTTCACATCGGGAGGCTGGTCCAGAGCAACCGGAAGCCCAGATACCCCAGGTACCCGGCCGCCAGGAATTCCGCCGTGGTCCCGAGCTGTTCCCGGCTCTTGCGCCCCAGGTACACCCCTGCGTAGGAGAGCAAGGCCGTGAAGATCCCCGTCAGGGGCGCAAGAAGCGCTACATTGGTATCCAGCGCGGTTGCCCCTATCCCGACGGCGAAGGCATCCAGCGATGTGGCCAGGGCTCCCAGCAGGAGCGGGAGCCCTGAGGTCAGGTCCTTTCCGACACATCGGTGGGGATGGGTCGCCTCCCAGAGCATGTGGAGGGCAACGGCGATAATGAACAGCGAGAGGACGGCTTCCCCACCCTGCCAGATTCTGGTATGCAGAAGGAAACCGGCGCGCACACCGAGAAGGGGCATGAGGAACTGGAAGAGTCCGCAGGCGGCGGCCATGCGGAAGGCGTTGGTCCAGTGGATCGCCGGGAGGCAGGCCCCGGCGCTCAGTGAAAGCGCAAAGGCGTCGCCGGCGAGGGCCAGTGCCGTACAGAGAAGTGTGATCATCGTTGTGAGGGCTCCTTCCGCCGTCTCCCCGGGCTGTCGGGGGAGACCCGGCCCTTCCGCGAACGCAACCACCGCAGCGCGTCCTCCCTTGTGGAGATCGCCCCCTCCAGCGCGAGCCGCTCCAGGGTCCGGAGGACCCGTCCCACCGCCGGCCCCCCGGAAATCTGCAGCTCCCCTTTGACATCCTCGCCGGTGACCCCCAGGGGAAGCACCTGTTTCGCCCGCAGAAGAAGACGGACAAGATGTCGGCGGTTTGCCATCCATTGCCTCCTGCTCGTGTCCGCAGCGGAACGGACACACCAGGAGAGCAGAAAGAGTTCCTCCAGCCAGTCCGCTCCCTTTGCCGAGAGCAGAATCTGCAGACGTCGGGGCGACACCGTTCCGCCTGGCAGACGGTGCCAGGCGATCAGCTCCCTTGTTCCCTCAAGAAGATCCCTGCCGATGCAGAGAGCGGCCAGGGAGGCCCCTGCTCTCTCTGCGACGCTGCGGACACACTGCTGCGTCGCCCAGGGTTCTCCTCTGTCCAGGAACAAAGCGGCGAGCCGCAGTTTCCGGGAGTCATGGCAAGCACAGATTGATTCCAGCACGGAGAAGGACGTCGACTGACCGGAAGGTTTGATTCCCGGGGAGGTCCCCCCTGCCGTGAAAAGAGGAGTCAGGAGACCAGCGGTCTGCAGATCGCGGCACCAGGAAGCGAAGTGGCCGTCCACCGCACGGAGGAGCTCCAGGCCCAGGCGTTCTCCGGCGATGGTACCCAGCCTGTTCCGCAGGGAAGAACAGTGTTGCCTTGAACAGGCGTCGGCGCCGAATCCGGGGAGGGTGTGGAGAAAACGGAAAAACCGGACCGCCCGCAGTGGATCCTCCCCGAGACGTTGCGCGGGGTTCCCGTGAAACCGGAGGGTGCGTTGTGCCATATCCTCCCAGCACTGAGGGTCCGCGAGAAAGGTCCCATCGCTGAACATGGCGATGGCGTTCACCGTGAGATCACGGCGCTGCCGTTCCCGTTCCAGGGTGGTTCCGTTGGAAGAGGTGATCTGCGCCGAGCGGTCGGTGCCAGGCAGGAGCCAGGATCGGGCGCACCGCTGTCCCACCGGTTTTGCCTGCGGCAGCAGTTGGGGAAGCGTTTCGTCGTGGGCTTCGGTGACGATGTCGATATCGTGGGGTTCGATCCCGAGAAGGAGATCCCGGACGGTGCCGCCGACGAGAGCCGACCGCGCCCCCCGGGCTTCGAGATGTTCCAGCAGCGGGATCGCCTGTTCGAGGATGGATGACCGCATGGATTGTCCTCCTGACTGGGTCGGTATGCCGGCTCTGTTGCGGAGTTGTGATCTCGTTGAGGTATGCCTGTTACGACCGGACTGTACGATAGTACGCTGGAAGGGGTAATGCAAGGCCGGACAGGCTCTCAAAAGCGGCATAGCGTGATTGCGCTCTCTACCACGGTACCCCCTGCTGTGCCCGGCCATCCGTTCCCGCGGATGGCCGGGCTGTTTCCGTTGACGCCCCTTGCCAACCGCTGTCCTCCTCCGCTACAGTTAGGTGCGGTAGGTTTTGCAACGTGACGCCTGTAAGGGAATGGGGAGAAAGAGGAGCCTGGCACAGTGCCGACAACGGCGTCCTCGTCCCCCGGAACGGCTGGAAGCGCGGTTGGGTCCGCCCCGAAACCAAGGCGATTGCGTAACATTGCAGTGGAAGGGGTTGTGGTGCATGGCTGAGTTTAGCATCGCCTTCATTGGCGGAGGCCAGGCGGCGGTGACACTGATGCGGGGATTCGAAAAACTCGGGTTTCCCGTTGCCGGAGTGATGGATATCGATCCGAACGCACCGGCAATCAAGGCGGCGGAGCGTGACGGTGTGCCGACAACACAGGATCTGGATCAGCTCCTCGCCGTTGATGCCGATCTTTTCATCGAGGTAACGGGGAAACCAGAGGTGGTCAGCGAGGTCCAGGAGAAGAAGAAGGAGTCCGCCGGTTTCCTCAGTGCCGAACAGGCCCGCTTTATTTATGAGATTATGGAACGGGAGCAGGAATCACAGCGGGTCATCCATGAGCAGATCCACAACCTCTCCAGGCTCCAGCAGGAGGTGCGTGCGGTGATCGATCCCTTCCGCAACAGTGTGAAGGGGCTCACGGAGGGGAACAGCAAGGTGGAGCAGCTTCTCCTGCCGCTGCCGGACAAGATGCAGGAGATGGCCAGTCGTACGGAGCAGATGGACGATATCGTCAATTCGATCCAGGGGTTCGCGAAGCACACGAAGGTGCTGGGGTTGAACGCATCCATCGAGGCCTCCCGAGCCGGTGAGGCGGGGAAGGGGTTCTCTGTCGTGGCGGAGCAGGTGCGGCAGCTCGCCGATGATATCGCACGATCGACGCTGCATATCAGCGAAACACTCACCGGATTCGGCGTGATGCTCCCCGAGCTGAAAGAACCTGTTCAGGAGATCACGACACTGGCCAAGGGCCGCGTGGACCAGATCGCCGGCCTGGATGACTTCATCGATTCGCTTGTTCACTCGCTCGAAGAGATGCTGCAGGTGGAGCGGAACCTCTCCGCCCTGGCTGACGGGGAGGAGTGAGAGGACAGTGCGCAGAAGCGGTAGGGAACATTCCCTACCGCTTGTAGTAGTTGGTTTGTTTCGGAACAGGCCGCCTCCGGATAGTGGAAGACCCGTCTTCCGAAACCTCCACGGGCCGTTGATCGCTCTGTTCGTCGTCTTTCTGCCGTTTGCGGCGGACAGGCCCCTGGGGGGAGGAGGATTGCGGCTGCCCCCGCGATCCCAGGATGCTTTCGATCTTTCGGCCCTCGGGGTGCGCATCGCCTGCCGGAAAGCCGGTGGCGATGACCGTGATCTCCACGGCGTCCTCGAGCTGCTCGTTCATATTGTGTCCCCAGATGATGGTTGCCTCTTCATCTGCCGCTTCCGTGATCAGGGAGGCGGCTTCGTTGACCTCGTTGAGTTTCATGTCCTGGGAACCGGATATGGTGAACAGGACCCCCTTGGCCCCACGGAGGCTTGTTTCCAGAAGCGGACAGGAGATGGCACGGCGGGAGGCGATACTGACCCGTTCCTCCCCCCGGGCTTTGCCCGTACCGAAAAAGGCCGTTCCCGCGTCGGAGAGCACGGTTCTGACATCGGCAAAATCCACATTGATCAGCCCCGGGCTGACGATCAGATCGATCACGCCCGCCACAGCCTTGCTGAGGATGTCGTCGACCATGGAAAAGGCGTCCAGCAGGGATGTGTTGGAGTGGACGATGTCGAGAAGCCTGTCGTTGGGGATCACGACCAGTGCGTCCACGGCATCGCGGAGCTCCTGGAGCCCCTCCTGTGCCTGTTTCATTCTCCGTTGGCCCTCGAAGGTAAAGGGGCGCGTAACGATCCCGACGGTCAATGCGCCTACGTCACGTGCGGCCTTGGCGACCACGGGGGCAGCCCCGGTTCCCGTCCCGCCGCCCAGCCCGGCGGTGAGAAAGACCATATCGGCTCCCTCCAGGGAGCCCTTGATCTCCTTGGCGGACTCCATCGCTGCCTTGCAGCCGATTTCCGGATTGGCCCCAGCTCCAAGCCCCTTTGTCAGCTCCAGTCCCACCGGAATCTTCGTGTCTGCCGATGACTGCTCGAGATGGGCCATATCGGTGTTGATCGCCAAATAATTGACGTCGCGCCGCTGGGTGGTGATCATGTGGTTCAGCGCATTCCCTCCACCGCCCCCTATGCCGACAACCCGCAGATCTTCCTTTCCGGGCTCCTTGGGCGCGGCGGCAAAGCTTCCAAACTGATTGCGGCCTCTCATGGGGTCGGAATCCTCCCCTTCACTTGTCTTGGGTTCTGTTGTTCGGCGTCCTGCCTACGCCATGCATTCTAGCACTTCTTTCTCTTTGACGAGAACCGCCCATGCTATAATACGCAACATCTGCATCGCTGGTACCGCCAGACCTCGCCGATAGGTGGCGTTTGCTTCGTGGACTACTGGAACATTCTCTCCCGCCTGCAGGGAAAGCGTATCCTCGGCATCAATCCCCCGGTACGGGATTTTGCCTTTTTCGATCTCTGGGCGAAACCGGTTGGATTGCTGTCACTCCTGTTCCAGTTGCGGAACCAGGGAAACGCTGTGGAACTTGTTGACGCTGTCCATGAAGCGAGGACAAAGCCCATCAGCTATGGGCGGTGGAAGACAGGGCGGGAAGAGATCGCCAAACCCGCTCCATACAGGGGGACGACGCGCCGGTACTTTCATTTCGGTCTTACCGAGGATGCCCTCACCAAACGGCTGCAGGGGGTGGAACCCCCGGACCTGATACTGCTCACCTCCATGATGACCTACTGGTATCCCGGTGTCTTCTGGTGTGTCCGCGTACTTCGGAGGGTCTTCCCCGAAATTCCCATTCTCCTCGGAGGTGTCTATGCGCGGCTCTGCCCCGAGCATGCGGCCGCCTCGGGCGCCGACATGATACAGAGCGCCCCTCTGCCGGTTCAGGAAGATCCGGAGGCCTTCACGCTCTACGAGCGACCGGGATATGTGGCGGTCCGGAGTTCGAGCGGCTGTCCCTATCGTTGCTCCTACTGCGCCTCCCGGGTGCTCGACGGTTCCTACCGCCACTATCCTGTCGAGGAACTGGTTGCCGGCGTGCGTCGCGTCATCGACCGGTTCGGGTGCGCCGATCTCGCCTTTCTGGACGATGCGCTCCTGGTCGGTAAAGAGGAGCACTTCTACCCTCTCTGCGACGCGCTCCGCGCCGGCCACAGCAACCTGCGGCTGCACACACCCAACGGGCTGCACCTGCGGGAGATCGACAGCACCTGCGCAGACGTCCTCTACGGAACGGGATTCCGGACGATCCGCCTGAGCCTGGAGGGAACCGATGCATGGACCATGTCGCAGAGCTCTGCGAAAATGGAGAAGGCCCACTACTGTCGTGCGGTGGACGCCCTCCGCAGGGCGGGTTACAGGAATAGAGACCTGGAAACCTATATTCTTGTCGG
Source organism: Synergistales bacterium (assembly GCA_021736445.1). NCBI lineage: Bacteria > Thermotogati > Synergistota > Synergistia > Synergistales > Synergistales bacterium. Next base: position 28,970 of record JAIPGA010000001.1, read on the forward strand.
GATGCCGGGGCAGAGTGTCCGGGCTATCGAGGACAGTATCGCCTTCGCGAAGGACTGCGGAGGAAGGGTGAAGCTCGCCCAGTATTCACCGATTCCGGGAACGTCGTTTTTCAGGGAAATCGCAAAGCAGGTTCCCGCCATCCGGGAGGAGCCGCTTTTGCAGAACAACACCGTCTTCGCGACCCAAGTGGGGAAGATCTTTTCGGCGGAGACCTTGCAGCGACTCAAGGATATTGCCCATGCCTGAGGAGGGTCTGCAGATGGAAAAGGAACAGGAACAGGGGCACCAGCGGTACACAGGTGACCAGAAGGGGCCTGTGCAGATGCACATCGCCACGGAGGTGCTCCATGATCTGATCGAGCTGCCCCGGAAACGCAGACTGCGCACCAAGGTGTTGTATTCCGTCAGCGTGTTCACCGGAACGGTGCTGATATGGTCGGGGCTATGGTCCATTGTCTCCACGATCCCGGTCCTGCGGATTCCTGTTGTATCGCTCCTGGTGACAGGGTACTTCTTCCACCGATAAGAGAAGGGTTGTTGACGGTGGTGCTACGGCACCGCGAGTACAGATATTGGGGTGATGGAATTGGCCCGGAAATACGCGAAGCGACTGCTCGTATTGCGCGAGGAAGTGCTGCAGTTCAAAGAGGCGGCAGAAAAGATCCAACAGCGGGAGTCCTCGTTAAGCAAGGAAGAGAACCGCTTCCTGTCGGCCCTGTCGGCGCTGGTGTCCATCAGCGGCGCAAAGGTGACCTTTCCCTATGGCTGCATGCGTTTTGTCGTCCAGATGGGTACCAAGGGGAAGTATATGACCAGCTATACACTTGAGACTCCGGACGCCGAAATGGAGGAGTATATCAACGAATTTGGGCTCTCCCAGACGACAGCGAAGAGTCTCTATATTCTGGAACATTCCGATGCCATCGTGGATGCGTGTATCGAAGCCCTGAAAGAGAGGAATGAGGATCTCAACCAGTCGATCTCCCGCCTGGACCAGACCCTCGCTTAGGAGTCTGCCGGACACCCTGGTTCCGTGATGTGTGATATGAACACAACACTGTCGGGGCGGCCACAGTGGCCGCCCCGACAGTGTTGTGTCTGTCTCCCTTTGGTTGGTGCTTATTCTTCCTTTTCGGGGAAACGTGGTGTGCTGCCCCCGGATGATGACGCGGCAGAGGGGGGCGTGTCCAGATGGACATCCATCTGGGGGTACGCGATGGTGATGTGGTGCCGGCGGAAGAGACGTGTAATGGCAAAACGCATCTCGCTCTGCACCTTGAACCCGAAGGCGGTATTCATGTCCACCCAGAAGTAGAGGTCGAAGATCAGCGCGCTGTCGCCGAAGTCCCTGAAGATGACAAAGGGCGCCGGATCCTTGAGCACCTTGATATTGCTGTTCGCCACCTGCAGGAGGAGTTCGCGTACCAGCTCGACGTCGTCATCGTAGGAGACGCCCACGGTGAGGGTGTTGCGCATGCGTTTGTCGGAGTGGGTCCAGTTGATGATCTTGTGGTCCAGCATGTAGCTGTTGGGGATCAGGACATCGATATTGTTGAAATCCCTGATCCGGGTATATCGGGAGTCCACGTCCTGCACCGAGGCCAGTGTGCCGTCGATCTCCACAATGTCGTTGATGCGGAACGGACGCTGCAGCATGATCAGCACACCGCTGATGAGATTGCTCAGCAGCTTCTGGGCGCCGAAACCAAGACCGAGGGCGAAGGCACCGCCGAGGAAGGCGAAGGCTGTGAGCGGAATGTTGACGGTCCTCAGTGCGGCGAGGGTGAAGGAGAGAACCAGGACGAAAAAGAGCCCCCGCTGGATCGCCTGCGCCGCGTCCAGCTCCACGTCGAACTTGACGAGCAATCTCCGTTGCACAAGTCTGGAAAACATCCTGCTGAACATGAATCCCAGGATGATCAGAACGAGCGCAATGAACAGCTTCCCCACGGTCACGGCGTGGTCGCCGGCGGTCCACAGCTCGTAGTACCAGATACCCAGAAGCTTTTCCTTGGAGAAGGCGGAGACCTTCTGTGCGATCTGTACGGAACCGAGTCTTGATTCTACTTCTTTGAGCAGGCGCTGATTCAGGCTCTTGACAGACCGCATCATGGCGATCAGGTTGAGGTTGTGCTGGATCGTCTCCTTCAACGCCGCCACTTCGCTCTGGATATGCGGAACAAAGGGTTTGGGCAGATTCTCCTCCTGGAGAGTGTTCTGCGCGGTGGCCATCTGTGATTGCACGGAGGACTGGAACTTCTCCTGGGAAAGGAGGCTTTCGTCGAGGCGTTTGTCGCGTTCCGCCGCATTGTCACGCAAGCTCCGCAGCTCGCCGGCGGAGTGCTTTTTCTGCAACAATGCGTAACGCTGGGTCCAGATATGCTTCCTGGTGTTGAGAAGATCCAGCATCATGTGCTTCTGCTCGAGAGCGCGCTGGTAGTAGTCCCTCCAGGCCCTCCGTTCACCAAGCTCCACCTCGGCGGCACGTTTCTCCTGTTCCTGGACCGCCTGGTCAACCTTTGTCTGTGCCCGCAGATAGGCCTTCTCCACCTTTTGCAGGTTCTCCTTGAGCCCTTCTATGCCCTTCTGGACATCCTGTATCTCCTCGTCGATGTGCTGGGTCTGCTTGTTCAGGTCCTCTTCGCTGTAGTGGAGATGCTCCTTGATCCAGGCGCTTGCCTGTTTGGTGATCTCCATTTTGTTGTCGAGAATGCTCTGTTCCGTTTCGAGGTTTGCGACGTGCCGGGTCTGGAAGGCGATCATCGCCTCTTCCACTTCTTCATTCAAAAGGGCGGAGTTGAGGTCCCAGGTGAGTTTCGGCGCAGCCTGGTCGGCGGCGACGGCGGCGACCTGTTCTTTCAGTCGCCTGATGCTCTGCTGTGTCTGGCCGAGCTGCTCCTTTGCCTTCTGGAGGCTTGTCTCGGCAAGCGTCAGGGCTGAGCTGGTGGAATCCTTCTGCTGCTGCAGGGTCTGGATGGTATCGAGATAGCTGTCGTAGAAGGAGAGCGCAAAGGGCGGCTCCTTTTCGATCCCGTAGGCCTGCTCGGCTTTTGCATCCTGAAGCCGCTGCAGCTCCTTGGCGAGGGTCTCGCTCTTATCCAGCGCGGTGAGAAGGCGTTTGTAGAGGGTCTGCAGCGTACTGAGCGTGGTCGCCCGCTGTTGCAGCTCTTCCGCAGGCACCTCCGGCGGAGGCGGCGATTCGCCGGCGGCCTGGAGATTGGCGCGTTCAATGCGTGTGTCGAGGTTCTCTATCAACGTTTCCAGCGTCTCTGGATCGGTAAGTTCCTGTTCCTTTTGTTCCGACAGCTTCACTGCCTCGGTTTTCGTTTCCTCTCCCGGCGACGGCGTTGCCTGCTGCGCGGGGATGGAGGACGCGGTACCGAACAAGAGGCACAGCATGATGGAGAGCATGCAGATTCCTGTATTGATTTGCCGGAGATTCACTGTATTTGGTGCACGCTTCATGGGTCCACTCCCTCTTCAGTTTGCAGATACGCCATCAAGGTGGCCTCAGCCCATATCGGAGGCGACAGCGATGTGTGGCTTTCCTAAAATGGCTATCGACTTTCCCGTGCTGATGAACTCCCCTTGCTTTTCCCCGGGAGAAGAAACCGGATCCCGGGGAACCAGTGTACAGCTGGTGCACCCGCAATAGAGCCGGGGTGCGCTGTTGCGGAACTGCCGGAGGGTACTCCCTGCTCTGCGGCGTTGACAGTGTCGATGCGCTCCGGGACATCATTGCTCCGCACCGCTGGGGCTGGGTGGAGATACAGGGGTTCTCGCGGGGTCCAAAGAAACCCGACTCCGGGTGCTGCGGAGCGCGGTATCACTATATTGTACTACAGAGCACGACAGGGGAAGAAGGCCCGCCGGGCCCTCTTCCCCTGTCGTTGAGTTTGCGGGGCGGGAACGGGTTTAGCCGTTCAGGAGACTGTCGGCCTTCTCCCTGATCGCTTTTTCGGTAACCTCTCCGCCGGTGATCCTCTCCTGGAGTTCGCCGTTTTTGTAGAAGAGGAAGGTGGGCACACCCATAACGCGAAGGGAGATAACCAGACGACGGTTTTCGGCCACATTGAGCTTGCAGAACTTGACCTTGCCTTCGTACTCCTTGGCCATCTCTTCGACCTTCGGCATGATCTCCAGGCAGGGGCCGCACTTCGGGCCCCAGAGGTCCACGACAACAGGGATGTCGCTTTGCTGTACCTCTTCTTCGAAATTGTCCTTCGTTACTTCAATCAAAATGGTCACCTCCATAGTGATTCCGGCCTTCAGCCGGTTCCGGCGGGGGGCGATCCCCCGAAAAAAACAAATCCACAAAACAACCAAACGATACCAATCTTTCCGTGCCGGTGCCTTGTGCGTAACCACAAAAGAAGGCTCGCAAGGACAAATAAATTGTGCAGCAGCACAAGCTGTTGCCCTCCGGCAGACGAAAGGATAGCACTGCCGTCAGGATCTCTCAAGTTCTTGAGAGAGGGAGATCACCTCTCGAAGAGCAAATCCAGGATCTCCGCTCTGCTGTCCTTGAATTCCCGCAGCTGACTGGCGCAAACCCGCGTTGTCGCCCTGTCGCCCACCCGGAAGCTCAGCAGCCCCAGCTGGTAGAGGGCGTTCCGATTGTCAGGGGCCTGCTCCAGAACGCGGCGGAATGCCGCGATGGCCTTGTCGGTTTCCTTGAGGGTGCCGTAGGCGAGCCCAAGCTTGTAAGAGATATCCGGGCTGGTCGGCGCGATGACCTGGGCCTTGCGGTAGTGCTCGATAGCCAGCTCGTACTCGAAGAGCCGATAGTAGAGGTCGCCCACCGTGACCTGGACAGGGGCGCTTCCGGGACAGCGCGCGGCCTCCTGGAGCGCTTGGTCGAGCTGTGCCTCCTCCTTGATCGTAGCCTGGGCCTCCCGGGCCGGTGGCGCGCCCGCTGCCAGGAGTGCCGCGAGGATGACCAGGATGCACCCCCAGGTGGGAATGTCTGAACATCCGTTCATGTGAATCCTCCTTTCGGTGCAGGAAACCTTGTACCGGGCACTATCGCAGCGCCGGCATCTCACCGGCCACGGCGTCGACTTCAAGGATGTCCAGCCTCTTCCTTCTGCGCGGTGCTGCCTCAAGGCCGAACCGTTATTTTGCCCAGATAGAGGACATCACTATACAACACCTGAGCGTCGTAGGCCGATCCCCGGTTTCCGTACCGGTCTCGAGACTCCTGTTTCCGGGAATTCCCTGTGCTTTGCAACGAATGTAGCATGAAGCGATGCCGCGGACAACAGGGGAGTTGGGCGAAGGGAGGCGGTGGCGTACAATGGACCACGCTTTGCAAGAAACGAAAACGGCCGGGGAGGAACCGCCATGTTTGTCTGTGTAACGCTTGCGCTCTTTGTGCTATTGGTCTGCGCTCCCTTTTTGCTGATCACCTTCTGGATAACCCGCCGGAGAGGCGTCAAATGAGCCCCGTGGCCCTGGTTGCTCCGATACTGGCCTTCGGATGCTATACCCTGGCGATCATTGTCTTGACGGGGCGGGGGTACAGGTGGAACGAGGATCGGTATCATTTCTACCTTGCCCGGCGCAATGTCGGGCTGTTTGCTTCCATCTGCACCTTCGGCGCCACCTGGATGAGCGCCGCCTCGTTACTGGGTTTCACCATGGGATTCTATAGAGAGGGCTGGATCACCTTTTTCAGCTCGGTCAACGGTTGGCTACTCGGGCTCGTTCCCATGTGCTTTGTCGTCTTCCGACTGCGGGCCACGCAGGCGCTCTCTCTACCGGAATGGGTGGAGCGCCGTTACGGTGACAGGCGGCTCCGCCCTCTCACCGGCGCGGCGCTGGTGGTGGCCTATATCTTCTATATCGTGATCCAGTTCAAGGTCTTCGGCAACATCGTCTCCCGCATGCTGGAGATAGAGCATGTCTTCGTGGCTTCCTCTCTGGTCTACCTCTTTGTTCTCTATACCACCTTTGGTGGGCTTCCTTCGGTGGTACGGAGCGATATCCTCAACTTTGCCCTGATCATAGGCGGTGTCACCGTGGCGGCCGTGGCGTTGATGGCACAGGTCGGGACCAGCGCGAATCTGCCGGCGCTGGTCCAGCCGGAGCAGGCGGTGGTGAGCCACAGCCCTCCCACCTCGCTGGTGACGGCTGTGCTGATCATCTTCGGGTGGGGGCTCGGTGTGGCGGCGAACCCCCAGTATGCGATCCGGATCGTCTCCGCCAGGAACACCGGCACGGCCCTCAACATGCTGAAAAGCGTCCCCTTTCTGGTGGGATGGATCTATCTCTGCCTCACAGCTATCGCTCTGGGCGGGAAACGTCTGCTTCCGGCTCTGGCGGGGACGCCGGAAGAGACCTTTACCGCCCTTTCCCAGACCGCCCTCCCGCTGTACGCATGGATTCTGCTTTTCCTGGCGGTGATCGCTGCGGCGGTAAGTACCGCCAATTCGCAGCTTCTTCTCGCTGCGTCGTCGTGGTGCCACGACATCTTTGCCGGTTGGGCAACCAGGGGGGGAGAAGAGCTTTTTCTCCTCCGGAACAGGGTGGTGATTGCCGTGATCGCCTCGGTGGCACTGGTCCTCAGTTTTTTCCCGTTACCGGGGATCATGATTCTCGGACGGTACAGCTGGGCCGTTGTGGCCCTCTGCTTCCTCATCCCCCTCTACAGTCCGAAGCCGCACGCGCCGAAAGCGCTCTTCCCTGTGGTCTGTCTGGGATTGGCCGTACACGCGGCCACCATTGCCGTGTTCCGCGTGATGCCTGAGGTGGCCCTGGTCCCCGCCCTGGTAGCCGAAGTGGTGCTGTATGTGGTTCTCGCAAGGAGGTCTGCCTGACTCGATGCTTGGAAACAACGTAGAGACCCAGCTCAAACGGATTGTCATCGGGATTGTGCTGACCCTGGTGACCGTGCTGCTGGGAACAGGCCTGTACCAGGGGTACAGGCAGCGTAACCAGGAGGCGGCGGCGGTGCTGCAGCGCATCAGACCCGTGGTGCAGGCGCTTTCGGGAGAAGCAGCGGCACCGCTGCTTTCGACGCTTGAGCCGTGGTGGAACATCGACCGTATCCAGAGTGTCTCTCCCGAGCTCTACGGTGGGGAACTGCTCTTTACGGCCGACGGCAAGGGGTGGCTGTTGACGCTGGACCGGAAGAAGATATGGATGCATCTTCTGGAGCGGAACCGTCCACTGCTTGTCGTGGCGGTGATCGCCGTTCTCTTTTCTCTGGAGATTGTCATATTCTGGGCCTATGGCATCACCAGACCGCTCAAGCGCCTCGCCTGGGGGCTTGACGAGGTAAGCCGGGGAAACTGGGTGGCGATCAACACGGGAAAGCGGACACCCGCGGAGATCCGTCAGCTGTCGCGGGGCTTCAATACAATGGTCGAAGAGCTCCGCGAATGGCAGCAGGTGCAGCGGAATATCGCCAGAATGGAGCGCCTGGCAGCCCTGGGAAAGCTTGTGGCGGGCGTTTCCCACGAGATCAAGAACCCTCTGGCATCGCTGCGCATCCATATCGAGCTGCTCCGGGAGTATGTCCATGACGAGGGGCGGGAGCACTTTTCCATCGTAGAAAAGGAGCTGGATCGCCTCAACAAGATCGTACTGCAGCTGCTTCGATTCTCTACAAACCGATCTCCAGCCATGCAGGAGCTTCCCCTGGCTCCCCTGTTCGAGTGGTGTCGTGAGATACTGTTGGTCCGGCTGGAAGAGAAGCGTGTCAGCTGGAATGTGGATGTCCCTGGATCCCTGACGGTCTGCGGCGAGGAGGCCCAATTGCAGCAGGCCTTTCTCAATCTCTCGATCAATGCGATTGAGGCGATGGATGAAGGGGGAACGCTTTCGATCAGGGCCGGACGCGGGGAGGGTGGGGTGGCGGTTTCCTTTGTCGATACAGGGCCTGGTGTCCCGCTGTCGGTGCGCGAACGCATCTTTGATCCCTTCTTTTCCACCAAGCAGTACGGGACTGGCCTGGGGTTGAGTGTCACCCACCAGATCGTGGTGGACAGCCACGGCGGCACGATCGAATTGGTTCCCCGGGAGCGGGGAGCGGAGTTCCGCCTTACATTGCCGAGAGGAGGTGCCCCCTGCGGTGCAGGTATGGATCGTGGATGACGAGGAACACTTGGTACGGGGATTGCGTGTGGCCCTTGAACGGGAAGGCCACGATGTCACCGCATTCCATTCTCTCAGCGCCCTTCGGGCTGGGCTGTCCGAGCAGATGCCCCCCCATGTGACACTGCTGGATGTGCGACTGCCCGACGGTGACGGTCTGGACGCACTGCCCCATATCCTGCAGGCGGCACCCTGGGTCCGGGTGATTGTGATGACCGCCTTCGGGGATTCCTCCACGGTGGTCCGTTCGATCCGGGAGGGAGCCTGGAATTTTCTGGACAAGCCCTTCCCTCTGGAAGCAGTCAAGAATATGGTGCGCCGGGCCGGAGAAGCGCTGCATCTCTCCAGAAGGGTCGAGAGTCTCTCCAGGGAACAGACGCAGCAGTTGATCGGATCCTCTGCGGCGCTGGAACGGGTGTGGTCTTTCCTCCACAAGGTGGCGCCGCATCAGGATGTCAATGTGCTGCTCCAGGGTGAGAGCGGCGCAGGCAAGGAGGTCGTCGCCCGCCTGCTGCACGATATGGCGGGCTGTTCCGGCGAGTTTGTGGCTATCAATTGCACGGCCATCCCGGAATCTCTGCTTGAGGCGGAGCTCTTCGGGCACAAACGGGGCGCCTATACGGGTGCCGAACAGGATAAGGAAGGGCTGATCTCCCTTGCCGGAAAGGGGACCCTCTTCCTCGACGAGATTGCCGATATCCCCATGGAACTGCAGGGGAAACTGCTCCGTTTTCTTGATTCCCGGACCTACCGTCCGCTGGGTGGCATGAAGGAAAGCCGTGTGGCCCTCCGTGTCGTGTGCGCCACCGCCGGTTCGCTGGAACAGCGGGTACAGAAGGGGGCTTTCAGAGAGGATCTCTACTACCGGATCTCCCTGTTGCCGCTCACGATCCCGCCCTTGCGGGAACGTGGACGGGATGTCCTCGAGCTGGCGCGCTACTTCCGGGATTTCTTCTGTGATAAAAGGGGCCGCAAGCCCTTCGCCTTCACGCCCGAAGTGGAGGATGTGCTTCTGTCGCACCCCTGGCCGGGGAACGTCAGAGAGATGCGCAATCTCATCGAACGCATCGCCATACTAAAGGATGTGGAGGACCAGTTTGTCCGTCTCTCCGACCTGCCCCCCGATATGCTTGAAGGGCTTCCCGATACCCGGAATCCGGGGAAGGAGGACAGGGACGTCTCGCTGGTAGATCGTGTGGACAGGTACGAACGGGATTTGATCGAGGGAGCCCTCAACGGAAGCGGGGGGAATCGAACCCAGGCCGCGAAGAAACTCGGCATATCGAGGTACGCGCTGTTACGGAGGTTGCAGAAGTATGGCTTCGCCTGATTGGAGGCCCCACCTTCGTGCGGAGCTGCAGGTCCGGCCGGTTCCTCTCCCCCTACTTCTGAGCCGGCTGCGCATCCTCTACGTCCGCGGAGCCGCGTTGACGGAAACCCTCTCCGAGGCGCTCGGGGATGACCCCTTTATCGAACTCGTCCCTCCGCCGGGACTGCAGAGGGGTTCCCAGGATCAATCCCTGGAGCGTGTCGCCGGTGCCGTTTCCATGGAAGAGGAGCTCTACAGGCAGCTCAGCACGTGCCCGGCTTTGCGGCGGCTGCCTTCATCGGCAATCGCCACACTGCTGTCTGCCCTCGATCGCAGGGGATACCTCAGGACCCCCCTTGCGGCCCTGTCGCGGGAACTGCATCTCTCTGCAGATCAGACAGAAGAGCTGCTCCACGCCGTGCAGAGCTGGGTCGACCCACCGGGTCTCTTCGGCCGTGGGTTGGCCGAGGTGCTCCTGCTGCAGCTCCAGCGTGCCGGTTCGGCGGAGAGCGATGCCGCATTCCTGCTCAGGGAGTACGTGCCTCAGATCGAGCAACAGGACGTAGACGCTGTCCAGGAGGCCACGGGGTGGCCCAAGGAGCGCATACATCACGCCCTCGAGGAATTGGCGCGGCTCACGCCCTTTCCCGCGCAGGATATGGAAGGTCCCCGGGATTCTCCACCCATGCCGGAGATCGCGATCTCCTTTGCCCAAAAACAAGTGCGGGTTCGACTGGTCCGGGAAAACCTGCCGACGCTGCGTTTTGAGGGCACCATAGCCTCGAGGAGGGGAGCATGGCCTTTTCTGGAACGGGAATCCAGGGCCCTGTTGCTCGCGCTGGCCGGGAGGTACCGAATGATGGTGCGGATCGCCTGTTATGCAGGCCAGCGCCAGCAACGCTACCTGGAGGAACAGAGCCATGCTCCGGGACCGTGCACCATGCGCCAAACCGCTGCAGCGCTGGGGGTGCATCCCTCCACAGTGCACCGGGCCGTAGCCGGGACCTGGGCGACGTCTCCCCGGGGGATCGTCCCGCTGGAACACCTCTTTTCGCGCCCGCTGCGCGCGCGTCCGGATCTCTCCGTAGATGAGGTCAGGCAATATATCGCCCAGGGACGAAGGATGGGGAAGCGGGACAGGAGGATCGCCCGCGAGCTTTCCCTTCCTGTACGGACGGTGAGCTACCATCGCCGCTGTTGCCGATAGTGGAGCCTGTCGCTGGAGAGCAGACCGTGCGCCTGCAGTGGTGTCCGTGCGGAATCCGCACAGCAGGTTGGCCCCCTGGGTTCGGTGGGTGGCTGCAGTTGCAGGGTTTTCGGGATTTTTCATTTTGGCAACTTTGTTGCTTGTAAAGGGGTGGAGGTGCTGCATGCGTCAAGTGCGATCATCGTTTGCGGGAAGGGGGTGACGATGGCGTCTCGCGGCAGCTGGTTGTACAGTGGAATAGGTGGATGAAACAAAAAGGAGGAATATGCGAATGAAACGGTTTTTTGCACTCTGCGCGGTTTCCCTTCTGGTAGTCGGTCTTCTTGCCGGTTCCGCATTTGCGGCGACCCGGTGGAACGTCAACTCGGTATGGCCGACCAATAACCATCACACCCAGGGACTGGAGCAGTACGCTTCTATGGTGGAAGAGGCGACGGACGGTGAACTGGAACTGGTTGTCCAGGCCGGCGGCGCCCTTGGATTCAAAGGCCCCGAGCTGCTCAAGGTGGTCCGCGACGGCATCGTTCCCATGTCGGATATGCTGGTCAGCGGTGTGCAGGGCGACGAGCGGATCTTCGGCATCGTCACCCTCCCCTTCCTGGTCCACAGCTTCGAGGAAGGCCGGCTGCTCAACGAGATCGCCCGTCCCTACTTCGACAAAGCCTGTGAGGAGAAATGGAACCAGAAGATCCTCTACATCGCTCCCTGGCCGGCTGCGGGGCTCTGGACAAAGGAGAAGGTCACCTCCCTGGAAGATATGGAGGGGCTCAAAACCAGGACCTACGACAAAAACGGCGCCCTTGTCATGGAAGCCGTCGGGGCGACCCCCCATCCGCTGCCCTTCAGCGAGGTCTACTCCTCCCTGGCAACGGGGCTGATCGACTCGGTTCTGACCTCCACACCCACCGCAGTGGACGCCAAGTTCTGGGAAGTGCTCAAATACTTCGACCGTATCAATGTGACCATGGCTACCGATATGGTGACCGTCAATCTCCGGGCGTTCAACAACCTTGACCCGGAACTGCAGGAGGTTCTTGTCGAGAAGGGCAAGGAGATGGAAGAGATTATGTGGAGCAAGGTCGCCGAACTGGACAAAGAAAAGGAAGCGATCTGCAACGAGCACGGTATCGTCAGTGTGCCCATCTCCGAGGAATTCATGAACAACCTTACCGATGTGACCGCGGATATCCGCGACGAGTGGCTCGCCAAGTCCCCCGAAGAGGCGAAGGAGATCTACAACGCCTTCCTCGAGGAGGTTGGCAGGAAGTAACGGCACAGGGCATACCGGTCGACCTCTGTGCCGACCGGTATGCTTTTTTGTTTCCGGTAAGGAGGAGAGATTGTGAACGCGATCATTCGCTGTATCGACAGGATTTCCAGGCTTGGCGGCGTGCTGTCAGGCATTTTGATTGTGTTGGGGACATTGCTGGTGTCTTCCGAGATTGTGGCGCGGACCTTTCTGGGGACCACGCTCTATATCTCGGCCGAGTACGCAGGCTACTGTATGGCTGCGCTCACCGCACTGGCCCTCGCCTATACGCTGCAGGAGAAAGGCCATATCCGTATGACCTTTCTTCATACAGCCCTTCACGGGAGGAAGCGGCTCATTCTTGATCTGATCTGTTATGGAGTGGGGTTTGTCTTCTGCATCCTTCTGACATACGCAACCTGGAATTTCTTCTGGGATTCCGTGGTGAGCGGGACCAAATCCATGGGTATCACCGAGACCTATCTGGCGATTCCCCAGTCCTTCCTTTTCATCGGCGCGGTGATGCTGATGCTGCAGTTTGTGGCCGAGTTTTTCCGTGATCTTCAGAAGCTCCGCAGAGGCGAGACGGAGAACGTGGGTGAGGCTGTCCAGCTGGGGCGGTAGGGAGCGCAGTCCCCGTTGTCTATGCAACGCATGGAGCGGTACGCACACTGATCTTGAAAGGACGTCGGTACCATGGATCTCTTTACGGTTTCAATGACCCTCCTGGGGCTGCTGGTGCTTTTCCTGGGCAGTTCCGTATGGATCGGAATCTCTCTTTTTTTTGTAGGTCTGGGCGGTCTTTTTCTCTTTATGAGCATCCCCGACCACGTGATCATCAATATCATGGGGAACGTGATGTGGAACAATACCAGCGGTTCCACAATGCTGGCTCTGCCCCTCTTCATCTTTATGGGAGAAATCCTCTTCCGGAGCGAGATATCGGGCAATCTGTTCAAGGGGCTCTCGCCATGGATGGACGCAATCCCCGGGCGTCTGATCCACGTGAATATCTTCGCCAGCGCCCTCTTTGCCGCGGTGAGCGGTTCTTCGGCGGCCACCACCGCCACGGTGGGTAAGATCACGCTGCCGGAACTGTCGAAACGCAACTACAGCAGAGGATTGTGTCTCGGCTCCCTTGCCGGTTCCGGAACCCTCGGTTTCCTGATCCCACCCAGCATGATGATGCTGGTCTATGGGATCATGGCCGATGTCAGTATTGGGAAACTCTTTGTCGGCGGCCTTATCCCGGGACTTATGATAGCCTTTCTGTTCAGCGGGTATGTGATGGCCCGAAGCCTTATGCATCCGGAGTTCGCACCGGCAGGCACGACTGCTCCCACCTGGGGACAGCGGATCCGCTCTCTGCCGCTGCTTGCGCCTGTTGTGATACTGGTGGGCTTTGTGCTGGGGAGTATCTACGCCGGCTGGGCCACCCCCACTGAAGCCGCAGCGGTGGGGGTGCTGGGATCGCTCTTCTTTGCGGCCCTGAGCAGAAGCCTGACCTTCGATGTCTTCAGGCAGGCGTTGATGGGCGCCGTCAAGACGAGCTGCATGATCATGTGGATTGTCTGCGGGGCTGCCTTTCTCTCCGTTTCGGTGGGGTACCTCGGGCTCCCCAGGGCGCTCACGGAGTATATCGGTTCGCTGAACCTCTCGCCCTATCTGTTGATTGTGATCCTCTCTGTCATGTACCTCTTTATGGGATGTCTGCTTGACGGCTTCTCCATGATCGTCATGAGTCTCCCCATCGCCCTTCCTCTGGTGAATCTGGCGGGGTTCGACCCCCTCTGGTTCGGGATCTACCTCGTCATCATGATCCAGCTCGCCCAGATCACACCGCCGGTGGGGTTCAATCTCTTTGTCATCAATGGGCTCGTGGACGAGAGCATCGGGAAGATCGCCATCTCGGCCCTGCCCTTTTTCATCATGCTGCTGGTCATCACTGTTGTCCTGACGCTCTTCCCGGGTATCGTACTCTACCTGCCCAGCCTTATGGTGGGGGGAGGCTAGGGGATGTCCTTCCGGATCACCCAGGCTGGAGACAGCTGTCTCCTCGTCGAATTCGAAGAGCGTATCGCGCCGGAGACCAACGCCAGGGTCCATGCCCTCCGCGAAGCCGTGACCCGTCGGGGCCTCACCGCCGTTGAAGAACTCGTCCCGGCCTACCGTTCCCTGGCGGTCTACGTGGATCCCCTGCAGATGCGTTCCTGGGAGTCTCTGCGAAACGTCCTGGAAGAGATTGCTTCCACTGTTTCCGACTCCACCCCTGGAAAGCGGGAGGGGCTTGTCCTGCCGGTCCTCTATGGCGGGGAGGCCGGGCCCGATCTTGACAGCGTAGCCGAAAACGCCGCGCTCTCCCCTGACGAGGTCGTAGAGCGGCACAGCGCTGCAACCTACTACTGCTACATGCTGGGGTTCACCCCGGGGTTCCCCTATCTCGGCGGGATGGATGCCTCCATCGCCACCCCCCGACTGGACTCGCCCCGCACAAGGATACCGGCGGGCAGTGTGGGGATCGCCGGAGCCCAGACGGGCGTGTATCCTGTGGAGAGCCCCGGCGGGTGGCGGCTGATCGGGCGGACTCCGCTGGCGCTCTTCGACCCCGACCAGTCCCCGCCCACACTGGTACAGGCGGGGATGTGGATCCGTTTTCGTCCGGTGACCCGGGAGGAGTGGGAACACATCGATGCCTCTGTGAGGCAGGGTGTCTATCAGCCCGATCGGTTTACGGGTACCGAGGAGGAAGAGCGATGAGGTTCCATGTTGTTTCCCCGGGCTTGCTCACCACTGTTCAGGACCTGGGGCGGAAGGGCTACCAGGCCATCGGCATGCCTGTCGCCGGTGCCATGGACGCCTGGAGCTTCCGGGCGGGGAACATCCTGGCGGGCAATCCCGAGAACAGTCCGGCGCTGGAGGTGACGGTACTGGGGCCGACCCTGGAGGTGGAGGGGGACGGCCTGGCCGTTCTGGCAGGCGCCGACCTGGGACTCTGCCGGAACGGGACCCCCATTCCACCCTGGACCGCCTTCGCACTGCAGGAGGGGGACCGGCTCTCCTTCCGCGGTCCCCAGGGACAGGGCGCCCGTGCCTACCTCTGTCCGGCCGGCGGTATCGCGGTGGAATCGGTCATGGGGAGTGCCGCAACCTACCTGCGAGCCTCCTTCGGCGGCTACAACGGACGCACCCTTGCCAGGGGCGACGCCGTGGAGTGCGGATGCCCCTTTCCTCTCTGGCAGCGTTCGCTGGGGTTCTGCTGCCCCGAGGGGCTACGGCCCCGCTTTGGGGAAAGCGCCGAGCTGCGGGTCCTGCAGGGCCCCCAGTACGAGGCCTTTACGGAAGCGGGAAAAGTGACCTTCTTCGACAGTGTGTTTACCGTGGCCGAAGAGTCTGACAGAATGGGCTACAGACTGACAGGGCCCGAGATCGAACACAGGGAAGGGGCCGATGTCATCTCCGACCCCATTCCCCTCGGTGCCGTGCAGGTGCCCGGCCACGGCAACCCTATCGTCATGCTTTCGGACCGTCAGACCACAGGGGGGTACACCAAGATCGCCGTGGTCTGTACCGCCGATATCCCTGTGGTGACCCAGCAGCTTCCCGGGGGAGAGGTGCGGTTTCGGGAAACCACGCTGGAGGAGGCGATCGAGGCTCTGCAGGAGCAGGAAGAGGCGCTTGAAGACCTCCGCCGGGCCAGGGCGGCCTTCCGTTCGGCTCCGCAGCCCGTCGGAACGGGCCGGACTGCCGCCACCTGGAAGCTTACCGTCGACGGCAGAAGCTATCATGTGCAATGGGAGGAGACAGAAGATGCCCAGGATTGATTTCAACAGTGACCTTGGAGAGGATTTCGGCGTCTATTCCATCGGGATGGACAGCCAGATCATGGAGCAGATCACCTCGGCCAACGTCGCCTGCGGATTCCACGCCGGCGACCCGTCGGTGATGCGGAAAACGGTGGCGACGGCGAAGGAGAAGGGGGTCGCCGTAGGCGCCCACCCGGGGTATCCCGATCTGCTTGGCTTCGGCCGCCGCTCCATGAAATGCAAACCTGAAGAGGTCTATGACTACTGCCTCTATCAGATAGGGGCGCTGATGGCCTTTGCGGCCCTGGAGGGCGTGGCCGTACAGCATGTGAAGGCCCACGGCGCGCTCTACAACGACTCGGCGAAATCGCCGGAACACGCCGAGGCCATCGCCCAAGCCACCAGGGATGCGGGCAGGGGAGAGATCATCCTGATGGGGCTTGCGAATACCGCCTTCGGACCCGCAGCCGAGAAGGTGAAGGTGCCCTTTGCGGCGGAAGCCTTCGCTGACCGCGCCTATCAGTCCAACGGCCATCTCGTGCCGAGGGGAACCCCCGGAGCGGTGCTGCACGATCCAGCTGTGGCTGCACAGCGGGTGCTCGGCATGATCACCGATGGGACTGTAGAAAGTATCGACGGAGAGCAGATCGCACTCCGGCCAACCTCCATCTGCCTGCATGGCGATACCGGGGAGGCCGTGGAGATGTCGGCCTCGATCCGGCGTCATCTGGAGGAGGCCGGTGTCTCGGTGGTCCCGATGAAGGAGCTGGTTGGCAGATGACCGATCGAACGCAGTACGCCACGCCGGAGAAGGCCCGCAGAGCAATACGGGACGGAGAGTGGACAGGCCCCACCTCGGGCCTGGTGCCGGGAGCAGCGCAGGCGAATCTCGTGATGCTGCCCAGAGAGTGGGCCTACGATTTCCTGCTGTTCGCCCAGCGGAATCCAAAACCCTGCCCCGTGCTCGACGTGACGGAGATGGGCGACCCCGAACCCCGGGGGGTCGCTCCCGGTGCGGATATACGGACCGACCTGCCCCGGTACCGGGTTTGGCGGAAGGGCGAACTGGCGGAGGAGCGGGAGGAGGTGGCTTCCCTGTGGGACGACAGTATGGTCGGCTTCCTCCTTGGATGCTCCTTCACCTTTGAATGGGCCATGCTGCAGGCCCACATCCCGGTGCGTCATATCGAACTGGGGCGGAACGTGCCGATGTACAGAACGACGGTTCCCTGCAGAGAGGCCGGGCGACTGAGCGGTACCATGGTGGTCAGCATGCGCCCCATTCCGGAACAGCTGGTCACGAAAACAGTCATCATCACCAGTCACTATCCTTCGGTGCACGGAGCACCGGTGCAGATCGGACATCCCGAAGGAATCGGCATCACCGATCTGGATGCTCCCGACTTTGGGGATCCCGTTCCGGTGAGGGAGGGGGAGGTGCCCGTTTTCTGGGCCTGCGGGGTGACACCACAGAGTATCCTTATGTCCTCCCGCCCACCCTTTGCCATCACCCATGCGCCGGGACATATGTTCATCTGCTCGGTCAGGGATTCCGAATACGCCATCTGTTAGGTATCCCCAGGCGGGGTCGGTGCGGATCTCCGGTGCCGGCGCACGCCGCAACCCCAACGAGCTTGACAAGACACCCCGCGGGTGGTATACAGTTTACCAAGTCAGAATTATGACAGCGAGGTTTTGGTCCATGACCCCTTTAGATTGTAAACAGTTTGCAACCACAGCGGCATATTACTATTATTACGCCTACCGTAACGCGGGAGCCAGTGGAAGGCAGTCCGGCGTCTAGGCGTCTTTGGACTGAGTCTACCGGCCCCCGCCACGCGCGGGGGCTTTTTTTTTTATCCCCACCGGGGCCCGGCGGGGATACCATGAGGCAGCCTACAGAAGGGATGATCGTGATGGTTGGAAAAGCAGAGACAGGCGACAGAAGGCCGATGGATAGACTGAGGGGAACGCTCCAGCGCATCTGGGAGGAGCGGACACCCTACAGCGAAACAATGAAGCAGGCAGGTGTACAGCCGGCGGACATCAGAAACCGCGAGGATGTCGCGCTGCTCCCCTTTATGAAAAAGAGCGACCTCAGGGACCACTATCCCCTTGGCCTGATCGCCTGCCCGAAAGAGGATCTTGTCCGGGTGCATGCATCCTCCGGGACCACCGGGAAACCGACGGTGGTCGCCTATACGGAGCGGGATATCGCGACCTGGACGGAGATCATGGCGCACCGGCTCCGGGTGGCGGGTGTGACACCGGGGGATGTCTTCCAGGTTGCCCTGGGGTACGGGCTCTTTACCGGGGCTCTCGGGTTCCACTGGGGCGCCGAGGCATTGGGGGCCATGGTGGTTCCCTCCGGCGGGGGGTTTACGGAACGGCAGATCATGCTCATGGAGGATCTCGGTACGACGGTCTTTACCAGCACCCCCTCCTACGCTCTCCATCTGGCCGAGCGGATCCGCGATATGGAGGGCGTAGGGGAGCTCTCGCTTCGGATCGGCATCTTCGGCGCCGAGGCATGGTCTGAAGGAATGCGTTCCCGTATAGAGAAGGATCTGGGGATCACCGCGCTGGACTCCTACGGTCTCTCCGAGGTGATCGGCCCCGGGGTGGGGATGGAGTGCCCGGAAAAGCAGGGCTGCCACATCTCCGACGAGCATTTCCTTATCGAGGTGATCAACCCGGAGACAGAAGAGGTGCTTCCGAAGGGAGAGATGGGCGAATTGGTCATCACCACCCTTACCAAGGAAGCGCTGCCCGTGGTCCGCTACCGCACCGGGGATATCACCCGCATCCTTCCGGGCTCCTGTCCCTGCGGTTCCACCGAACCGCGTATCGACAGGATTCAGGGGAGGAGCGACGATATGCTGATCATCCGAGGGGTCAACGTCTTCCCCTCCCAGGTCGAGGTCGCCCTGAGCCGCGTCGAGGAGCTCGCACTCCAGTACTGCCTCGAGGTAACGGAGAAGGACTACATGAAGGAACTCGCCGTCCACTGCGAGACCATCGAACCCCTTTCGGAGGAGCGGACCGGCCAGATCGCCAGGAGGGCCCTGAAGGCCATCCACGAGGTAACGGGCATCCGCACCTCCGTGAACCTGCTTCCCCCCGGAAGTCTGGAACGTTCCGCCGGGAAGGCGAAGCGTATTGTGCAGCCCGTATAGACAGGGGCCTGCATCATTGCTGGAAAAAGATATGCTATACTCAATCCATTGGCACATTTTATATGGAAGGGGTGTCTGTAGTGGGTAGAGAACTGCGGTGTGTCCTGGCATTGGTAATCGCTGTTTTCGTGGTCACAGGGGTAGCCGGAGGCGCGGCGGCCTGTACCGCGGTCTACGCCGGATCGGATGTCACGGCTGACGGGTCTGTGTTGATCGCCCGTAACGAGGACTACGGTTCGGCAAACTGGCCCAAGCACATGGTGGTCCGTCCGCGGGAGGAGCACAAAGCGGGTGCAATGCAGGAGTTCGTGACGGGGCTCGCTGTTCCCTGGCCGTCTGTTGGCTACAGGTACACAGCCGTCCCGGACTGGGATCCCTCCTGGGGGCCCTTTGAGGAAGCGGGCGTCAACGAAAAGGGGGTCGCGGTGAGCGCCACCCTGAGTGCGGAGTCCAATGAAGCCGTTCAGGCTGCCGATCCCTTTATCGAGAACGCGGGAATCGAGGAAGCGGTCATTCCCTCACTCATCCTTCCCAGAGCCGATACGGCACGGGAAGGTGTGGAACTGCTGGGGACCTTCGTTGAGAAATACGGGGCCATGGCCGGCAATGGGCTTGCCATCGCCGACAAACAGGAAATCTGGCAGATGGAGATCGGTTCCGGCCATCAGTGGGTGGCGGTGCGAGTGCCCGACGACCGGTGTGTGGTGGCTGCCAACGCCTTCCGTCTCAAGCATGTGGACCTCACCGACAGCGACAACGTGATGGCCTCCGGGAAGGTCTTCTCGCTGGCAAAGGAAGAGGGGTTTCTGGCAGAGGGCTCCACTCGGGATGACTTCGACTTCGCCGGAACCTATGGAGTGATGGGTGATCCCTACAATACCTACCGCATCTGGCTTGGCCAGAAGCTGCTGACCCCCTCTGTCCAACAGAATCCGGAATCCGAGCGGTTCCCCCTCTACATGACCCCGGACGAACCGATCAAACCGCGTGATGTCATGGATGTGCTGCGCGCCGACTATTCCGGCACCGTGCTGGAGGGCAAGGCGGAGCGCCCCATCGGCTACCACGGGACGCTGGAAAGCCATATCATCCAGCTGCGGCCGGATCTCCCCGAACTGATTTCCCCTCTGATCTGGCAGTGTTTCGGCACGGCCCCGTACAGTGTCTATCTTCCTTTCTACGGGAGCATCACCGAAACCCCGGAACTCTTCCGGCGCGGCAACGACCAGTACAGCCCCAACTCGGCATGGTGGATCTTCAGAAGCGTAGCGGCGCTGGCGAAGACCGATGAACAGCGGCTGGGAAGCCAGTTGCAGGAGCTGTGGCGGAGCTACGAAGAGGGGCTGCTCTCCCGCCAGCCCTACGTGGACGAGATGATCGCTTCCATGCTCGCCGACGGGAAGGGCCGGCAGGCCCAGCAATTGGTGGACGACTATTCCAGCAACACCGCCATCGCTGCCGTCGAACAGGCAAGGGCGTACGGAAGGCAACTGGTCACGCTGTTGACCAAAGCCGGCGAGAAGGACTACGACCCGAAACTCTGCCGGTAGCCTGCCTGTCAGGGAATTCTCCGGCAACTGTGACGCCCCGGCCTCCTGTACGAAGGGCCGGGGCGTCTGGCGTTTCCCTGTGAGGACAGTACGGCGGGTTGTGTGCGGTTAGAGCAGCCCCTGCTCCTGCAGTGCTTTATCGATAGCCGGCTTATCGAAACCGACAATGAAGTTCTCTCCGATTTCGACGACAGGCACCCCCATTTGCTGGGTTTTGCGAACCATTTCCATAGCGGCTGCCCTGTCCGCACCGACGTCGATGGCTTCGAAATCCACACCCTGCTGCTGGAGATATCCCTTTGCCTTGTCACACCAGGGGCAGCTACTCGTGGAGTAAACTTTTACCGACATGCGTCATCATCCTTTCTTATACCTATGAGGGGTATCTGCGGAGATTATGACACAGATGCACCTGGAGCGCAAGTGTACTTGTTAATGAAAAGACAGGCGATACCGAAACTCTGAATGGAGGTGGGCTGCCTTGGAGGATAAGAACCTTGTCTATCAACAGTTCGAGAAGATCAGAGAGGCCCTGAACGAGAGCGGATATACCGTCCTGTTGTGCATCCAGCCGGGGAATTCCGAAAAGGGAGACCCCCCAACCATCGCCGGAACGGTGACCTTCCGTGGCCCCCCGGAGGATCCACAGGATGTGGAATTCCGTACTGTCGAGCAGATGGCCCACGATGCAGGGGTGACGGCAGCCGGGGGCAGGGCGTAGGGAGCATTGCAAAGGAAAGAGAATTGCAAGGTGCAGAGGAAGGCGGGGAGACAAGGGTTGTCTCTTCGCCTTCCTCTTGTTGTGTCAGACCTTTGGAGAGGTCCTGGGGAAGAATCCAATGGCCCTCCTGAACAGAACACTCCGGATATCCCTGAGGCGGGTCGCCGCAGGGAACGGCACCCTGGCGATCATGACCCCCAGGAGGATCAGTGCGCCTCCCTGGATCAGGTAGAGGCTCACCGCCTCGCCGAGGAGGAGTATGCCCCCCAGGGCTCCAAAAAGCGATTCCGTGCTCAGTATCAGTGACGCATGTGTGGAAGGGGTGTACCGTTGGGCCAGATTCTGGACCAGCACGGTGAACGCTGTTGCGAAGACAGTCAGATAGGCGAGGTTCCACAGTGCATTCATAGAGATATGATCCGGCAGCGGTGCGGAAAACGGTGTCATCATGAGGCTCAAGCCGCCGGTGATGCCGATCTGAAAGACCGCAAGCCGGACAGCATCGTGCCGTTTGCTGAAGACCCCCACCAGCAGCATATGGAGCGCAAACAGCAGGGCGGCGGCAATGCTCAGCGCATCCCCCGATCCCAGAGCAAACTGCCCCTGGAGCGAAAGCAGCGCCACCCCGGTCAGACAGAATGCCGATGCGGTCACAATGCGGATTCCGGGGAAGACCCGGGTGACGAGCCATTGCAGCATGGGGACAAAGACCACATAGGAGGCGATGATGAACGCCTGCTTGCCGGCAGCGGTGGACTCCAAGCCAAAAACCTGTGTGGTGAACGCTCCGAACAGAACGAGGCCCACCGCCATAGCAGCGGCGATCTCCGATTTAGTGGTCCCACGCAGCCGTTTTCGAAAGCAAACGGCAAGAATCAGGAATGCGGCACTGAATTTCAGCGCATTCAGCCAGAGCGCCGGGAAGACAGCCAGGGCATCCTTGCTTGCCACATAGCCGAAGCCCCAGCAGAAGGAAGCCACAAAGAGCCACATGTCAGCAGCGAGAACCTTGTGTCCGGACATGGGACACCCTCCTTTCCAGTGGTAGTGGTACCTGAACCCCTGGAAAAGAGTGCCCGGCATGCTCAGTGGAGCATTAGCAAACCACCCGAGGGGTCCAGGGTGCACCTATGGATGTGGAACAAAGCAGCTGTAGAGCAGGTTGTTGCGGTACATCGGTGGTACCCATGGACTCCCTCCTTCTGAGACAGTTCGAGCTGAGGTGCAATTGGCAGAGTTTATCTGGCCTCAGCGATTCTAGGCCCCCTATTATCCCCTGTCAAGTCCGAAATACTATAGATTGGCCCGATTTTCTTTCTATCCGAAAAAACGTAAAAGTCGTTACTGGTATAACATATAATGGGAGGCTCCGTTACAAACGTAACGGAGCCTCCCGCAGAGCGCCTGCACAGAGGGTTGTTTGCAGTAAGTTCTTTCCTCTAAAGCTCGAGCTCCTTGAGATTCTTCTGTGCGGAGACAATGGCGGTGATGGTTGCGGTGAGTGCATCAAACTGCTGCGATGTGGACTGCAGGACGGAACTGGCGTCGGCGATCCGGTTGTTGCCCTGCTGGACCTCCTTGCCTGCATCACCCATCATCTCATCCATTTCCTGCAAATATGTCCTGTTCTCAGCTAAAAAGTCCATAAACTGAGAGAGGGAAGAACGGATCATCTCAAACATCTCACCGATTTGCCGGATGTCGTTCATCGACTGGTGGACCGCCCTGGAGAGCTCTTCCACCTTCTGGGTTACCGAAGCGGTGGCGGTACCTGCTTCCTCGGAGAGCTTCTGGACATCCGAGGCGACAACGGCGAACCCCTTTCCCGCTTCTCCGGCATGGGCCGCCTCGATCGCAGCGTTGATGGCCAGCATGTTGGTCTGGCGGGCGATCTTCTGGATCCCCCGCGACATTTCTTCGACCTCGGAGAAAGACTCCAGCGTCGAATAGGTGTTCTCGATGGTCTGATTGACGGTATCGCTGATGCCGTCGAGATCGGTGCCCGAACGCTCCAGCTCCGATGAAAGGTTGGCGTTCATCTCGCTGATCCGGGCGATGTTGTTCTGGCTCTGCTGTCTGTTTTCTTCGAAATTCTGAAGCAGCTTGGAAAAGGCTTCGCTGAGTTCCGAGAAGTTTTCGGCAACCTCGCGGATCTGGGATTGGCTCCCCTGCACCCGTCGCACGAGGATCGTGTCCAGCTGAGCCATAAAGGAGTTCAGCAGATTGTTGGCATAGTAGGACGCTGAGAGCTTGTGGAGTATGTCGTCGGAAATATAGGTCATAGCATCACCTCCACGGTGGGTAGTGCTGCATGTGCATATCGGTTATCTACATCAGATCAATGCCGCATTTGAGATTATCGAACCAGTTGAGAAAGGCGGCGACATGCTCTCCCTGCATGACCGCCCCGTGCTGGGGTGCGATCATCTCGACATCAAGCTGACGGACATGACGTACCCAGGCCTGGCAGGCCTTCGATGAAGCCATGTAGCGTTTGTGGAATCCCTCCATGAACTGGAGATGCCTGGAGAAATCCCGAACTATCTGATAGCGTTGCCCTTCCGGGAAGACCGCTGCACCGATGTCCCCGGAAAAGAGGATCCTGGAAACAGGGTCGTAGAGCGAGAACTGTCCTGTGGAGTGGAGGTAGTGAGCCGGGATGCACTGGAGCCGGGCACCTCCCATGTCGATGGTTCCGCCCTTGTCGGGGATCGGTTTGATTCGTTTCTGGTCGTAGACACCGAAATGCGGGAGAAAGCGTGTCCAGAGACCGGAGATATGGACTGTGGCCGACTCGGCCATGGAAAGCCAGAGGGTGATGCCCGAGGAGACATCCGGATCCTGGTGGGAATAGAAGATATGTTGTACGCTCTTGATGGGGAAGAGTTCGGCCACGTTGGCCAGCACCCGGGGGAAGACATGGGCGCCGCCCGGATCAAGAAGCATCGTGGTATTATTCTGGGCGATGATGTATTGGTTTGTCTGAACGGCCGCGGTCTCTTCCTGTTCTTCCCATCCGAGCAGGAAGAATTGGTGTTTGCCATCGGAATAGAGTTTCTGCGCCTCCGAGATAGACATGGTACCAGCCCCTCTCTGGTTCTGCTTGGTCTGTTCCGTATGGCCCATTATGTACATACTTCAATGAAATTGCAATGCTCCAACAGGGAGTCTACAGGAAGGAATGGTCCTGATGCCCTATCGAATTCATCCGTGCAGAGCGGTCGAACAGGAGACACGACGTATCCTGCGTTCAGAGACGGACAAGGCTGTCTCTGATCTTGATCAGCAGAACGAGGCGCTGCTGGAGGGTATCCACGAAGCCCGAAAGCGTTTCAAGAAGTGCAGGGCGGTGCTGCGCCTGGTCCGTCAGGAGATCCCCGCCTGGTACGGATATCTGAACACCCTGTTCCGGGACATCGGACGGGAACTGGCTGGATTCCGGCAGACAGGGGCCCTGCTGGAGTGCGCCGACACACTTCGGAAGGTCTTCCCGGAAGAGGAGACCCTGCTCCGTGAACTCCGCGGATTCCTGGAGGAACGGAAAAACCGGTATGCCCTGGACACGGGGGAGATGGAGCGTGCCGCCGGGCGCGCCCGGCACTGTCTGACCTCCGAAAAGGGAAACCTGGACAGTCTGGAGATCCGGCGCAGTGGGTTCGAGGCCCTCGCTCCGGGACTGATCCGGATCTACCGGCAGGGGCAGTCGCGCAGGAAAACGGCGGAGACCGAGGGGACCGCCACGGCGTACCACGAGTGGCGGAAGAGCGTGAAATACCACTGGTACCATCTGCAGCTGCTCGAACCGCTGTGGCCGGAGATGATGAAAGGCCATGCCAAAGGGACCAAGGTGCTCTCCGACCTTCTCGGCGAAGAACACGATCTCGCCGATCTCCACAGACTCCTGGCTGCCCAGCCGGCGGATTCTTCCAGCTTCACCTTCACAGAGATGCTGGAGAATCTCATCAGGAAGCGCCAGACAGATCTCCGGTCGCGGGCACACCTTAGCGGGGCACGGGTCTATGCCGAGAAAAAGAGCAGTCTCAGCACGCGCTTCCATGCCTACTGGAGGATCGCCGAGAAGACGTGAGGGCACTCCGGAAGGGGATTGCCGTTCCCATTGCCTTACCCGCGCATGACGGTCCGGCAAGAAGCACAAGACCATGAAGTATGGCCTGCCCCCATCCTTGCCCTGACTGAGTTCTGCAACCCCCTGGCGGCAAGCGGTGACCACAATGAGGTATCTCTATAGATCCCGGCTTCTTCCCTTTCTGTAGGCTCCCTTGAAATACATGTCAAGGATAACGGCTCCCACAAAGACCGTCCCCTTGACCATCTGCTGGAGATAGCTGGAGATCTCCAGCAGACGGAGCCCGTTGTCGAGAAAACCCATGATCAGAACACCGGTCAGCGTTCCCTGCACCGTTCCGAGGCCCCCGAAGAGGCTTGTCCCGCCGAGGACAACCGCAGCGATGACATCCAGTTCGAGGCCCATTCCGATACTGGGCTGGGCGCTCCACAGCCTGCCCACCATCAGCAGACCCGCCAGGCCCGCCGTGGCCCCGCTGATCGCGTAGACAGCCACGGTGATACGGCCGGTTGGTATCCCGGCGAGGTGCGCCGTTTCCCTGTTGTCACCCACCGCATAGACCCCTGTGCCGAAGGGGGTCAGCCGGAGGAGCATCCATCCTCCCAGAACAAGGATCAGCATGATGGCCCCCGCAACAGGGAACCCGAAGAGACTCTCCCACCCCGGGGCGTTGAAAGCCTCCGAAGTGCCTGAAATCGGATACCCCTCAGTCAGCAGAAGCGTCAGGCCGCGGGCTGCCGCCATCATGGCCAGTGTCGCCATAAAGGGGGGGACATTGCCCCACTGAACCAGCAGTCCCGAAACGGCCCCGCAGGAGGCGCCGGCGAGGATGGCGATCCCCCAGGCAACGGGCCACGGGAGGCCCGCATGGACGTTCAGCCATGCGCCCACCGCCCCGGCAAGGGCAACGACACTGCCCACGGAAAGGTCGATACCGGCGGTGAGGATGACGAATGTCATCCCCACCGCGCAGACCCCGATCACAGCGGACTGGCCGATGACATTGGTGATGTTCGACGGTTCCAGCACCCTGGGATAGCTTGCCCCGAGGAGGGCCAGCAACGCACCGAGGACGAAGAAGCTGCCGTAGCGTTGCCACTTAGTCCCCCGCATTGGTTTCACCCCCTGCCGCCACCCACATGACAGACTCGCCTGCGGTTTCCTCGCCGGCGAACTCGCCGGCGACAGTGCCCTGCCGCATGACAACGATCCTGTCGCTCATCCCCAGGATTTCGGGAAGCTCCGAGGAGATCATGATGATCGCCATGCCCCGATGGGTCAATCGGTTCATCAACTCGTGGATCTCCGCTTTCGCCCCGATATCGATGCCTCTGGTCGGTTCGTCGAGAATCAGTATGGTCGGCGTCACACTCAGTCCCTTGGCGATCACCACCTTTTGCTGATTGCCTCCGGAGAGACTGGAGATCTCCTGGGATAGGTCGGCATACCGCACATTGAGCCTGTCCGCCAATTGCTCCGCTTCTTGTCGTTGCGCGGATCGATTGATGAAAAAACCGCCGAAACGGCGTTCGATGAGCTGGAGGAGCGTGATGTTGGTGTCCACGGCCCGGTTCAGGAAGAGCCCCTGACGTTTTCGGTCTTCGGGGATGAGGACCAGACCGTGATGGAGGGCGTCGGCGGGTTTGCGGATGGCTACCTGCCGGCCCTGTACGGAGATACGGCCCTCCTGAAAGGGATCCAGACCGAAGAGACAGCGGGCCGTTTCGCTCCTCCCGCTGCCGACCAGGCCCGACAGGCCGAGGATCTCGCCCGTCCTGACCTGGAAGGAGACGTCGTGGAGCGCCCCCTCCCGGCTGAGACCGCTGACCTTGAGAGCCACCGGACCCGGAGGCGGGGCTTCCCGGGGAAAGATGGTGTCCACGTTCCGGCCAACCATGAGACGTACAATACGTTTCCGATCGAATTCCCGAAGGGGTCCGCCGCCGACAAAGGCGCCATCCCGCAGGATGCTCACCGTATCGGCCACCCGGAACACCTCCTCAAGCCGATGGGAGATATAGATGACGCCCACCCCGTGATCACGCAGATCTTCGATCAGCCGAAAGAGGACCTCCGTTTCCCCTGTGGAGAGACTCGAGGTCGGTTCATCCATGGCCAGCACCCTGACGTCGCGGGCAAGGGACTTCGCTATTTCCACCAACTGCTGTTCGCCGGTGGTCAGCGTCGCTACCTGTCGCTCCACGTCAATCGATGTGTGCAGACTCTCAAGGATGCGCTTCGCTTCGGCACGCATTGCTTTCCGCTGGAGGAAGGGCCCCCGTGTGGGTTCGTGGCCGAGGAATATGTTTTCCGCCACCGAGAGATGGGGGGCGAGGCTGAGCTCCTGATGGATGACGGCGATCCCCGCATTCTGGGCTTCCCGGGGTGCGTGCCAGCTGATATGTTCTCCCATAAAGCGGAGCTCGCCCTCGTCCGGTGCGTGGACCCCCGACAGGATCTTGATGAGCGTTGATTTCCCGGCACCGTTTTCTCCCACAAGAGCGTGGACCTCCCCTTCCTGCACAGAGAAGCCTACCCCCTTGAGGGCGTGAACACCTGGGAATGATTTGTGTATCCCCCGGACATCCAGAAGTGTGTCCAAATCCTTCACCACCTATTTGAACTTGGGGCGAAACGTGGCATACTTTAACGTACCTGTGTAGTATACCCTGCCTTTCAGGTGGAAACAAAGCCTGTGCGGCCCGTCTCAGCCCGGGGAAGCGATGGGTTCCCTATCTTGCTGTCTGGAGGCGACCCCTGTGGTACGAACAGCTGTAGTAGGTTCGGTGAATATGGATTTGATAATCGAAGCGGAACGTCTGCCTCAGCCTGGTGAAACACTCACAGGAGGCGTGTTCCGGACAGCCGGCGGCGGCAAGGGAGCCAATCAAGCCGTGGGAACAGCCCGGATGGGTGCACAGACCTCGCTGATAGGTGCGGTTGGCGACGACCGATTTGGTCATGCCATGCAGGCTGCTCTAACAGCCGAAGGCATCGACTGCAGCGCCTTACTGCAGCGGGAAGACACCGCCACCGGGGTGGCCTGCATCAGCCTCCTTCCCGGGGGGGAGAATGCTATCCTTGTTGCTCCCGGCGCCAACGGAACGGTGACCGAGGCGGATGCCAGAAGGTGCAGGGCATCCATCAGCAGGACGGATGTCATGCTGACCCAGCTTGAGCTCCCTGTTCCCACCGTGGTTGAGGCCTTGCGTGTTGCCAGGGAAACGGGTGTGCCCACCCTTTTCGACCCGGCTCCAGCCGAAAGACTGCCGGACGAGATCTGGCGTTTCGTCTCCATAGCTGTTCCCAACAGGCTTGAACTTGCAACGTATACCGGTTTCGACGACCCCGAGAGGGGTGCGCGCACGCTGCGGCAAAAGGGGGCGGGAACCGTTATCGTAACCCTCGGGGCTGATGGAGCGCTCTATTGCAGTGGGGAAACCCTTCGTCATTTCCAGGCATTCCATATCGATCCTGTCGATTCCACCGCTGCAGGCGATGCCTTTTCCGCTGCCCTCGCCGTGTCGATTGCAGAAGGAGCGGCCCATGACGATGCTATCCGGTATGCCCAGGCTGCGGGGGCCCTGACCTGCCGGCGCTTCGGGGCGCAGCCCAGCCTCCCCGGCCGTGCACAAATTGAGGCATTCCTCGGAAAACAAAAAGGGAGAACCACAAAAAGGGGATAGAGAATGGCTTGTCGTTACACTGTTTCTGCGCTAGACTTTTATCCGGGAGGGTTTGGATGAAACGAGACGGGGTACTCCATCCGGCGTTGAGCTATCAGATCGCTTCCCTTGGCCACGGAGACGGATTCGCGATTGTCGATGCGGGGATGCCTGTTCCTTTAGGCGTTTATAGGGTCGATCTGGGGTACGCACATGGGCGCCCTCCCTTCTTTGATGTGCTGGATGTGCTGCTTTCCAGCACGGTTGTCGAAAAGGCCTTCTGGGCGGAGGAAGCCCCCTTCGGAACGGATGAGATGATACGTGGAAAGCTCGCCGCCTCATGTGCGGTGTCGGTGGTTCCCCATGAAGAACTGAAAGGGATGCTCGGTTCCCTTCGTTTTGTGGTGCGGACCGGCGAATGCACCCCCTATTCCAACATCGTCTTGCAGTCAGGGGTCTCTTTCTGAGATGGCTGGAGCAAAAGACAGAAGGCACGCTGGCCTGCCGCGTGCCTATGTGATCCTGGTAACCGTCATCATGGGGCTCTGTGGACTGCTCACGGTTCTTGAGCCCCGTTTCCTCACCGGGGAGAACCTGATCAACATCCTGCGGCAATCCTCGATCATCGGAGTGGTCGCGCTGGGGATGACCTGCGTGATCCTCGTGCGTGGAATCGATCTCTCCGTTGGGAGTACGCTTGCTCTCTCTTCGCTCATCGCCGCTTCGGCCGTTCAGGCCGGTGTCCCCTGGATAGGGGGGTGGTTCCTTGCGCTGGCTGTCGGTGCGATCTGCGGGGGAATCAGCGGAGGCGTCGTCGCCTGGCTTGGCGTCCCCCCTTTTATCGTAACGCTTGGAATGATGGGGACCGCCCGGGGCGCCGCTTTATTGTATACGGGAGGAGCGCCGATCAGCGGTTTCCCCGCTTCCTTCCGGGTTCTCGGTACCGGATGGATCGCGGCGATTCCGGTCCCTATCGTGGTTTTCCTGTGTGTGTACGCCGTGCTGCATATCCTGCTCGAGCACTCTCTGTGGGGTGAACAGATCCGGTCGATAGGTTCCAATCCCGTTGCCGCATGGGGAACGGGGATGAACGTCCCCCTGTACACAACCTCGGTGTTTGCGCTTAGCGGCATGCTCTCGGCTCTGGCCGGTCTTGTCCTGCTGGGACGTCTTGACGCGGCACAGCCGACAGCAGGAGCAGGCTACGAATTCGGAGCCATTGCCGCGGTTGTCCTGGGAGGAACCCAGTTTTCCGGGGGGAAGGGTACGCTTCTCGGTACGGTGATGGGAGTCCTGATCATGGGTATTGTCTCGAACGGAATCAATATTTTGAATATCAACCCCTTTTATGAGCAGGTGGTCAGGGGGATGGTGATCGCACTGGCCCTGATCGCCTACGGACGCCTCGGAGGAAGCCCGGCGGGGAACTCCCCCTACTGAATACAGTAGGGGAAACCATACATGGAGGTGTTATGCCGTGAAATGGAAAGGGTTGTTACTTGCGGTTGTGACAGCTGTGGCGCTTGTTGCGGCACCGATTCTGGTCGAAGCGTCACAGACATTGGGGTTGGTGGTTTCCACGCTGAACAATCCCTTTTTCGTTACGCTCAAGGAAGGAGCGGTACAGGCGTCCGAGGGGCATGATGCAGAGCTTGTGGTATACGATGCTCAGGACGACTCGGCCAAGATGGCCTCGGCCATGGAGGATCTGATCCAGAAGGACGTCGATGCAATCCTGGTGAATCCCACCGATGCAAACGCTGTGGTGCCCTCTATCCTCAAGGCCAACAGAGCCGGCATCCCTGTCTTTACGATTGACCGGGGCGCCGAAGGCGGCAAGGTGGTCTGCCACATCGCCAGCGACAACGGTGCCGGCGGAAAGATGGCCGGAAAGTACCTGGCCGAGCAGATCGGCGGAAGCGGCAAGGTGGTGGAGCTGGTCGGCATTCCGGGCACCTCGGCGGCACGGGACCGCGGTAAAGGGTTTCACGACGCCATGGACCAGTATCCCGACATCGAGCTCGTGGCCTCCCAGGCGGGTGACTTCAACCGCGACAAGGGAATGACGGTCTTCGAAAATATCCTTCAGGCCCAGCCGGAGATCGATGGTGTTTTCGCCCACAACGACGAAATGGTGCTTGGCGCCATCGCCGCCGCCGAAGCGGCGGGAAGAGAGGGGATCGTCTTTGTCGGCTTCGATGCCGTCGATGATGCGGTTGAGGCGGTCGAGGCGGGGAAGCTGGCCGCCACTGTGGCACAGCAACCTGCGAAGATGGGCTCCATGGGTGTCGACAATGCCGTGAAGTATCTCAAAGGACAGGATATCCCAGGGAATATACCCGTTCCTCTGAAGTTGATCACCCAGTAACGGTGGGCACACAGCGGTCCGAGGGAGGGACCTTCCTGAGGTCCCTCCCTCGGCCGTCGTCATTCTGAGTTCCACGCCCGTCGTGGTACACTGTACGAAAGTGTTTGGACCCGGGTGTGATCACGTCTTCCTTCTTGGTCACGCTGCGGCATGCAATGTGCCGCCCAGGGTACGGCACATGCAGTATAATGTCCGTGGCTTCCCGTAGAATTCCGGAGAGAAAATCGAGGTGGGACAATGCAGGTGCTCATTGCCGAAGACGAGGCGATCTCCCGACTGATGCTGGAACGCCTTCTCCGCAAGGAGGGGTACGAGATTGCCTCCGCCGTTGATGGAGAGGAAGCGTGGGAGGTGATGTCCTCCCCGTCTGCTCCGCCCATTGCGATACTCGATTGGGTGATGCCCGGGATAGACGGCCTTGAGGTATGCAGGCGGGTCAGGGCTTCCGAGAGGGCGGATCAGGTCCATCCCTATATCATCATCGTAACCGGCCAGGGGACGAGGGAGGACGTGGTGACCGGTATAGGAGCCGGGGCCGACGACTACATTCTGAAGCCCTACGAGCCCGGTGAGCTCAAGATACGACTGCAGGTGGGCACCCGAACGGTGAAGCTCCAGAGGGAACTTCTCGACTCGCGGGAAAAACTCAAATATCTTGCGGCCAGGGACGCCTTGACGGGGTTGTTGAACCGACGGGCCATCATGGAGCGTTTGAACGAGGAGCGTGACCGGGCCATTCGTCAACAGAGCCCTCTTGGCTTGGCGTGGATAGACCTGGATAATTTCAAGGCGGTAAACGACAGGTATGGTCATCAGAGAGGGGATGACTTCCTCTGTGAGATCTCGCAGCTCTTCCGCCAATCCATACGCAGCTACGACATACTCGGTCGCTTTGGAGGCGACGAGTTTTTGGCCATCTTCCCCACGGCCACTGAAAAGGAAACACGGAAAATCTGTTCCCGTCTTCGTGATAACGTGTCGAAACATGCATTTCTGGCCGATTGCATCAGTCTTTCGATGTCGGTGAGTGTGGGTTATATCAGCACTGTGTGCACAGAGGATGTGGACGCCGATACGCTGCTCGGTTCGGCTGATCGCTATCTCTACAGGGCGAAACGGGGAGGCCGTAACCGCATCGAGGGCTCCTCGGAGCTGATCGATCCCGAAGAAAACGGTGCCGACAGCTCGTGACGGAACAGACATCCCTGCCTGGATAGACCCCTTTCGGTGGGGATGCTATCCCGGCAATGTGCCTTCCTCCTGGATTCCAACCCTTTTTTCCCCTTTGAGTGAAACAATCAAAATAGAGCCGATGATCAGCGCCGCCCCCGCACACTCGCTGGGAACCGGGGCAGTGCCCTGCAGCACTGCCGCAAGGACGACAGCGACAACCACCTCCACTGTCCCCACGACACCGGCCGATGAGGCCGAGATACGGTGGAGCCCAAGAAAGAAGAGCGCATAGCCGAGCAGCGACCCCACAAGGCACGTAAACAGGAGCCACCCCCACTGGGGTGCCGAAAAACCCGTCATGACATCCTGCCATCCCATGCTCAGGGTCTTCCCGATTCCGAGAGAGATGGTGCCGAACAGCAGGCCGTAGAGAAAGAGAGAGGGCATTGTCAGGCTCGTCGAGTGGGCCGACCGGCGTCCGAAAAGAACGTAGAGCGCCGAACCCACTGCCGCAGAGAACGCCCAGGCAATCCCCCTCCAGGAACCGCCGACCCCGCCGCTTCCGTTCAAATGCGGCGAAACCGCCAGCGCCACACCGCTCAGGGTGAGGAACGCAGCCAGAAGATGATACCGGTTGGGGCGTTCAAGCGTAACGAGGATCGATCCAAAGATCACCATGAGCGGGTAGGTGTAGAAGACAATCTCCGTCAACGCCACGGAGATGGTGTTTAATGCCATGAAGAAACCGCCGTAGGTGATCGCCATTGCGATGCCGCCGTAGAAGGCGAGAAAGGGGATATCCTTCAAGGATATGCGAAAGACCCGGGGGTTGGTGTACAGAAAGAAGGCCGCCGTACCGACAAATCCGATGAAAGCACGGAAGAAGACCACCGTTTCCATAGCAACACCGAGCTCGCCGAGGGCTTTCCCGCTCGGGCCGAGGGTTCCCCACAGCGACCCCCCCGCGAGTGCGAGAATAAGACCGATTATGGTATGTTTGTCCAAAGAGTGTTGCCTCCCTTACCATGCGTGACGGCACGCACTGTGGCCATTGCATGCAGTGCCTTTGCCGGAGACATTGTACAGGAAAAGCAACTGCCCTGCGATGCTAGAAATGGTTTGAACCAAAAAATCTCCTCATTTGTAATTTGCTCTGCCTTCCGGGGACACCCAGCCTGTCCTGTGCGTCAGTCTCGTTTTCCAGAAGGCTGGCCGACAGACTGCAGTATACCGGTGTCCCGCACCACTCCCGGGGTGAAGGCATTGGCGTGACGGGATCTTGGCAACGGGGGCGTCTTTTGCTATATTCTAAAACGAATTTAAGATAGGTCGGTTCCTCGGTCTCCTGTGTTCAGGACAGCGAAAAAGACGGGAGTTTCGTAGGCCATCAGGAGGGAGCGCCATGTGTCAGAGACAGGCTGGAGCGATCCCGGGCGTTGACGATACGGAGCGCCAGGGGGACATGGTCATGGAAAGTATTGATAATGCGATCATAGAAGAAGCACCTGTCGGATACTTCCAATCCACGGTTGACGGGAAACTCTTGAAGGCCAACTGTGCACTGGCCCGCATGTTCGGTTTCGATTCTCCGGAAGAAATGGTGGCGGTGACACAGAAACGGCCCGTGCAGGAGCTTCTGTACCAGGCTCCCGATTCGAGACAGGAGCTTGTCGGCGAGGCCCTGGACAGCTCTGGCGAGTGGCTGAAAGTCGAGAACGACTATGTGACCAAGCAGGGGGAACCCTTTGCCGCGAGGTTGAGTCTGCGTGCGCTCGCGAAACCGCAGAAGGGGGGGTTCCGGCTCGAGGGTTTTATCGAGGACATCTCCCGGCAGAAGGATGTAGAAACGGTGCTGGAGCGGACACGTTATCTGCAGAGCGCCGTATTCGAAAGCCTCGCCACAGCCCTCTGTGTGGTGCGGGCGGACGGCGTGATCGAGAATGTCAACCCTGAATTTGCCCGGCTGACTGGATATCGGCGCAGCGATATAGAGCAGAACCTCCGGGTCGAGCAGATCCTCCCCACCTGGACCGAGGGACAGGCCCAGGGGGAGCAAAGCGGGGAAGAGTCCTTTTCGAGCGTTTCGGAGCATTCACTGATGACACGGCGGGGGGACCAGCGGACCGTCACCATCAAGACGGCTCCTGTCCGGCAGAGCACAAGCACCGTCCTCTCTCTCAGCGACGTGACACCCCTTCGGGAGCGGGAGCAGCGGATTCTGCAGCTCAACCGAATGCTTCAGGCGGTGCGGGGCGTGAACGAACTGATCGTCCGGGAGCGGGACCAAAAACGGCTTCTGGAGCAGGTATGCGCCATTCTTGTGGAAAGCAGGGGATTCACCAGCGCCTGGGCGGTGCATGTGGACGACAGCGGTAAGGTGCTCCATTTTGGACACGCCGGTTTCAGCCACTCCTTTGAAGCGATGCGTCAGAGGCTGGAAACCGGTTTGTTCCCCAACTGTTTTCACGAAACGCTGAAAAGCAGGGGAATCCTGGTGATTGACAGCCTGGACGATCATTGCCGGGAGTGTCCCGTCCGGCACCTCCACGGCAACGTGAAATTGATGACAATGGCAATCAGGCACAAGGAAAGGCTTTTTGGGGTGATCAACGTAGCTCTGCCGGGTGACTTTGTGATCACCCCCGAGGAGCGGTCGCTCTTTGAAGAGATGGTAGGGGATCTGGCCTTCGCATTCTACAACCGGGAGATTGAAGAGCAGCACGGAAGGGCGGAAAAACGGATCGCCGACCTGAGCTGGAGTGCGATCACCACACTATCACAGGTGGTGGAGTCCAGAGACCCCTATATCTCCGGGCATCAGCAACGGGTCGCCGACCTGGCCGTTACCGTGGCGGAGGAAATGGCGCTGTCGCCCGAGACCTTGGAGACCCTTCGAGTGGCAGGGCTTCTGCACGATATCGGCAAGATGCGGGTTCCCGCCGAGATCCTGAGCCGCCCGGGGAAACTGAGCGAAAGTGAATTCGCGTTGATCCGGGAACACCCGGAAACCGGGTACGCAATCCTGCAGGGAATCCGCTTTTCCTGGCCCGTGGCGGATATTGTGCTCCAGCACCATGAGCGTATCGACGGCAGCGGGTACCCCCACGGCTTGAAGGGCCGGGAGATACGACTGGAGGCAAAGATCCTCGCCGTGGCGGATGTGGTGGAAGCGATGACCTCCCATCGCCCCTACCGGCCGGGACTCGGCCTGGGGGCAGCCATCGAAGAGATACTACACAAAAAGAGCACCCACTTCGATGAAGATGTGGTTCAGGCATGCGTGACGGTCCTGGAGCAGAATCCCGATTTTATCCAAACCAAGAGCTGGTAAACACCAAGGTCCGCATCCAGGGATTCCCTGGTGTGCTTCCCTTGCAAAACATGTGTAACAGCTCTTTCTGTCGCTGTTCACCGGGACGCAAAGACGCTAAGATGGCTGCAGCTGACAGGACCGCCACCGTTTGCGACTGATGGGGGAGAAATGGAAATGACTGACGGACAGACAGCAGAGAGCCGGCAACAGGAGGAAGAACAGACCCGGGATACCGATCTGGATGCCTACGAGCTGTATTTCAATCGAGAGTTAAACTGGATCGATTTCGACGTCAAGGTGCTTGAGGAAGCCCTGGATGAAACGAACCCGCTCCTGGAGCGCGTGCGTTTCCTCTCCATATTCTTCAATAACCTTGATGAATTCTTTATGATCCGCGTAGGGGGATTGAAGGCACAGCTTGTCGGCGGTGTCCTCGATACCCCGCCCGACGGCCGGACTCCCCTTGAACAGCTTTCCGAAATCCGGGAGAAGCTGCAGCCCTATCTCCACCAGGCCTCCGACTGCTGGCACAACCGGTTGATGCCGGCTCTGGACCGGAACGGCATCAAATTGAAGGACCTCAACACCATGACAGCGGAAGAGAGGGACTGCCTGGCCCGCTATTTCGAACGTGAGGTCTATCCGGTGCTGACGCCCCAGGCGATCGATCCCGGCCGACCCTTCCCGCACATATCCAACCTGAGCCTCAATCTGCTTGTCCTTCTGGAGGATGAAGAGGGTATCCGGCACTACGCGAGGGTCAAGGTGCCCAAAAATATCCTCAGGCTCGTCACCGTCCCCTGTGATACCAGGAACGGGAATGAGGGAACCGATGATCTGCGTCAGCAACCGGAGAAGGAATTCATCTGGCTTGAGCATCTGCTCCGGCACAACCTCCAGACCCTCTTCCCGGGGCTGCAGGTCCTTCGTGCCGTCTCCTTCCGGGTGACACGAAACGCCGATGTCGAGATTGTCGAGGACGAGGCCGATGATCTGCTCAGTGCGGTGGAAGAGGGGATAGGCCAGCGTTTCTTCGGCTGTGCCGTACGCCTGGAGGTGGAGCAGAGCATCCAGAAGCAGGATCTCGATTTCCTCGTCGGGCGTCTGCAGGTCACACCCTATCAGGTGTACATGGAACCCGAACCCCTGGGGCTTTCGACAATCGATGAATTCTGCGAGATCGACAAACCGGATCTCAAGTTCCCACCCTTCCGTTCGGAGGTCCCTCCAGCCTTCGCCGAGGAATCCTCGGATATCTTCTCAGTCATCAAGAAGCGTGACCGTCTGCTGTTTGTGCCCTACGACAGCTTTTCACCGGTGGTGGATTTTGTCCGGCAGGCCGCTGAAGACCCCAATGTGCTCGCTATCAAACAGACGCTCTACCGGGTGGGGAAGGATTCCCCCATTGTCAAGGCCCTTATCGAAGCCCGGAGGAACGGCAAACAGGTAACGGCCCTTGTGGAATTGAAAGCACGATTCGATGAAGAGAACAATATCGTCTGGGCCAGGGAGATGGAACAGGCCGGTGTGCATGTGGTGTATGGCCTGGTAGGTCTGAAAACCCACGCCAAGCTCTGCCTTGTCGTCCGACGCGAGGAAGAGGGGATCCAGCAGTATGTCCATATCGGCACAGGAAACTACAATCATATTACAGCAAAGATATACACAGATCTGGGCGTCTTCACGGCAGACCGCCGGATCTGCGACGATGTCACCGATCTGTTCAATGCGATCACCGGATACGCCAAGAAGACCGAATATCGCGAGCTCCTCGTCGCACCCGCATCCATGCGTGAAGAGCTGATCAGGCGGATCGACCGCGAGATAGAGGCGCATAGGAATACCGGCGAGGGGTATATCGCTTTCAAGATGAACCAGCTGGTGGACAAGGCGTGCATCAAGGCGCTCTACAGGGCAGCCACCGCGGGAGTACGGATTGATCTCCAGGTGCGGGGAATCTGCTGCCTCAGGCCCGGTGTTCCCGGAGTCAACGACAGAATCAGGGTAACCTCCATTGTCGGCCGTTTCCTCGAGCATCCGCGTATCTACTACTTCCACAACGGCGGCGAGAGCGAGGTCATTATCGGAAGCGCCGACATGATGCCGCGGAATCTCGACCGCAGGATCGAGGTATTGACGCCGATCAAGGATCCCGACATCGCACAGATGGTCTACCGGAAGATCCTGCTGGTCCACCTGCAGGATACGGAGAAAACGCGCGAACTGACCCCGGAGGGCCGATATCGGAGGATTGCTTCTGCCGAAGGCGAGGAGCCGCTGAATGCCCAGGAGGAGATGCTCCGGAACTGGAAGCAGTGGAGGAGCAGCGACAAGGAGCAGAATGGCGGCTCCAAGGGTGGCAAGTTCCGTTTCTCTCCGTTCACCTTAAGCAACTATCTGTGAAAGGGTGTGCAGAGGATCGGCGTATTCTTGAGGGATGTCTTTGGAACGGCGCCGGGAACAACAGCGTCGGGAAAGGCCTCCCGTGAGGAGACAGAACCATGAAAATCGCATTTGTTTCGGATATCCACAGGGGAAGACAGCGGGGGCACTTTCGGGAACAGGGGCTTCCGTGGTATCTGGAAGCGGTGCTGTCCCGGGCCCGGAACCTCAAGAGGATCATCCAAAGTGGCGAGGAACCCGCCAGGTCAGAAGATGCGTTTCCTTCTCCGCTTTTGAAAGAGAGGGATCCGGAAAAGCTTGTCCAGGCGCTGATCCCCGAACACCTTGGACATTCGCGGCAGGTCGCCCGCCTGGCGTTGCTTCTCTACGATCAGCTGCAGGCCCAGGGCTGCCTTGCCCTTGGTCGGGAAGGGAGAGAGTGGCTCCGGTGCGGTGCGCTGTTGCACGATATCGGGTGGACCGGTGGTCAGAAGGCGCACCACAAACGCTCGCTCGGGATGATCCGGGAAATGCCCCTTGGCGCCCTCTTTGCGAACCATCGCGATCGGATGATCGTTGCCTCCATTGCCCGGTACCACCGAAAGGCCCTGCCGAGCAGCAGACACAGCCACTACGCCTCTCTCTCCAAAGCTGACCGGAAGAGCGTGGAGCAGCTGGGTGGTATCCTGCGGGTGGCCGACGGGCTCGACGTCAGCCACCGATCGGTGGTCCGCGATCTCGAGGTGCGCATGTCGGCAGAGACTGTCGTTCTTCATGTCGCGGCAGATCGGGATCCCATCCTGGAGCGGTCGAGAGCCGTTGAAAAGGGGACCCTCTTTGAAAAAGCCTTCGGACGGAATCTGGTGGTTCCATGAGCGTACGGGACAGGAGTATCCCGGCCATGGGCCGGGTTGTGGGGTTTCTCGATGTGGGGACAAACTCGGCACGGATGCTGGTGGTGCGGATCAACCCCAATCTTACCTTCCGGGTGCTGAGCCAG
This sequence comes from Synergistales bacterium, assembly GCA_021736445.1. NCBI lineage: Bacteria > Thermotogati > Synergistota > Synergistia > Synergistales > Synergistales bacterium. Next base: position 68,071 of record JAIPGA010000001.1, read on the forward strand.
CAGCGTGAGGTGATCCGTCTCGGAGAAGGGGAGTTCCAGAAGGATCGCTTGCAGCCGGAGGCGATGGAACGGACGGTACTGATCTGCAAGCGGCTGGTGGAGATGGCGCGTTCCCTGCGGGCCGACGAGATCATCGCCGTGGCCACCTCGGCCACCAGGGATGCGTCGAACCGCGAGGACTTTCTCCGGAAGATACATCGGGGAACCGGTATGGACCTGCGCGTCATCTCCGGGAGAGAGGAAGCACGCCTGATCTTTCTGGGGGTCTCCAGGGCCCACCACTTCCCGCAGCAGGAAGCCCTTTTTATCGATATCGGGGGCGGGAGCACCGAGATCATCCTCGGCGACCAGCACGATTTCCACTACCTTGATTCGCTGAAGCTGGGCGCGATCCGTCTTTCCAACCTCTTTTCCCTCTCCGGATACAGCGGGCCGCTTTCGAATCAGGTCTACCAGAACATGAAACGCCACGTCCGGAACGCCGTCCTGCGTTCGGTGCAGCGGCTGCGCAACAGGGACTTCTCCCTTGCCTTCGGCAGCTCCGGTACCATCCAGAATCTCGCGGAGGTCGCCGGCAGGCATTTCGGCGAGAAAAAGAACAATGAAGGCCTGCTTACCCCTGAGATGCTGCGCAGAACCATTGAGCTCCTTCGGACGAAGACGCTGGAGGAACGGCGCAAGGTCGCCGGGTTGAATCCGGAAAAGGCCGACATCATCGTACCCGGCGCGAGCATTCTGGAGACACTGATGGAGGACCTCCAGATCCCTTCCGTCTCCGTGACCGACCGGGGATTGCGGAATGGCTTGCTGGTGGATTACCTGTTGCGGACGGAATTCGGCTATCTTGATTCCACAATGTCTGTTCGAGAGCGGAGCGTTCTGCAGCTCGCGCGTTCCTGCGGCTTTCAGGAGGCCCACGCACGACAGGTTGCCAGACTGGCGCTGACACTCTTCGACAGCGGGCGGGAGGCGGGGCTCTTTGCCTTCGGCGAGTGGGAGCGGGAGCTGCTCTATTACAGCGCGCTCCTGCACGATGTGGGGATGTTCCTCTCCTTCAGCGGCCACCAGGATCATACCTACTACATTATCCGGAATGCCGAACTCCTCGGTTTCGACCAGAAGGAAATCGGTATCATGGCAGCGTTGGGATACTATCACAGGAAGAAGTTCCCCAAGGCCAAACACACCCAGATGCAGGCGCTGGATAAATCGGGGCAACGGATTGTCAGGAAACTGGCGCTTCTGCTCCGTATCGCCGAGACACTGGACCGTAGCCACGGAAAACTCGTCGATCGGGCGGCCTTTCTCCGCACCGACGACGGCAGACTTACCCTGGAACTCTATGCCCCTGAGGGATGCGACCTGGAGCTCTGGGGGCTCGAAAACCACAGGAAACATTTTTTCAAGGCCTTCGAGGAGTCCTTCCGGACGCGGATCGTGCACAGGACGGAGGCAGTATCCTGAGAAGAAACCATTGCTGGTACAATACAGGCAACATACGCAATCGGGGAGGGGAACATCGTGCTTTCATGTGACCGTGTGCTACAGATTGTGGATACCCATACCGGAGGAGAGCCCACCAGGATCGTCGTGGGGGGGCTGCCCAGACTTCCCGGCAAGACGATGATCGAAAAGTGGGAATACGCCCAGGAGCATTGGCAGCATCTGCGGACCTTCCTTATGCACGAGCCGAGAGGCCATAACGATATGTTCGGGGCCTTTTTGGTTCCACCCACCGATCCGGATGCGGACTATGGGGTACTCTTCTGCGACGGCGGAGGCTTCCTCACCATGTGCGGCCACGGGTCCATGGGTGTGGGGACGGCCCTCGTCGCCCTCGGCACCGTAACGCCCACCCCTCCGGTAACCTCTGTGAAGGTGGAAGCCCCTGCCGGGATGATCGAGCTGGAGGTCGCCACCGATGAAAGCGGCCGGGCCGGCGAGGTCACCGTGAAAAATGTGCCCTCCTTTGTCTACCGGGGTCATCTGCAGCTTCAGGTCCCGGGTTTTGACAGCCCTGTGGACTACAGCATCGCCTTCGGCGGGAATTTCTTCGCCATCATGGACATCCGCCAGTTCGGACTCACGATCCGTCCCGAGCATGCCCACCGGATTCAGGAGCTGGGGATAGCGGTTCGGGACCAGATCAACGCCGAGGTCACGTCGGTTCATCCCGAACATCCCTCTATCAAGGATGTCAAGCTTGTCGAGTTCTACGAGCCCGGGGAGGGAGAGGCGCCCACGAGGAACGCCGTGGTCTTCGGAGAGGGGCAGGTGGACCGCAGTCCCTGCGGAACAGGCACCTCGGCGAAGATGGCGCTGCTCGTCCGGGAAGGGAAACTACAGCCTGGAGAGGAATTCGTCTACGAGGCGATCACCGGCTCCCGGTTTTACGGCAGGCTTGAAACCGGACCGACCGTTGGTGACTACAAGGCATACACGCCCTATATACGTGGCAGGGCCTTTGTGACGGCCTTTTCGCAGTTCTTCGTCGATCCCGAAGACCCGCTGAAAGACGGCTTCCGTCTGGGGTAGGTCTCGAAACACGCTGTCCGTGGTGGAATAAGCCGGGGGGAGGCCTGAAGGCCTCCCCCCGGCTTGCTGTATCCGCTGCGTTCCGTGATTCCTAGAAGGTCTCCTGCGCGGTCCGGGCGATGACCTCCTCCTGCAGATCCCTGCCGAGATCGCAGAAATAGTCGCTGTACCCCGCGACGCGAACAAGAAGATCCTTGTACTGATCTGGATGAGCCTGGGCGTCTCTGAGCATTTCCGTTCCCACTACGTTGAACTGGATGTGGTGGGAACCGAGACGGAAATGCGTACGGATCAGATCCGCCAGCTTGTCGAGCCCTTCTTCGCCTTCCAGGGTCTTGGGAAGGAAGCGCTGGTTCAGCAGGGTCCCCCCGGATTTGGCGTGGTCCATCTTACCCAGAGACTTGCAAACGGCGGTGGGCCCGCAACGGTCCGCGCCGTGGGCCGGAGAGGTGCCGTCGGATTCCGGGAAATGCGCCGGCCGTCCGTCAGGCGTGGCCCCCAGGACGGAACCGAAGTAGACGTGGCAGGTGGTGGAGAGCATGTTGAGATGGTATTTCCCGCCCTTGGTGTTCCGCCGCCCGTCAATGGTGTCGAAGAGGTCCTGATAGACCCGCTGCATGATGGAATCGGCGTACTCCTCGTCGTTGCCGAATTTCGGTGTTCTGTTGAGGACACGCTGCCGCAGCGCCTCATGACCCTCAAAGTTGTCGTGCAGTGCCTGGAGCAGCTCTTTCATGCCGACTCGCTGTTCCTCGTAGACATGTTTCCTGATGGCCGAGAGGCTGTCGGTGATGGTACCGATGCCGCAGCACTGGATATAGTTGGTGTTGTACCGGGGCCCTCCGTTGTTGTAGTCCTTACCTTTCTGGATACAGTCGCTGGTCACCACCGAAAGGAAGGTGGCCGGTGCGTACCGGGCGTACATCTGCTCGATATACTGGTTGACCCGAATCTTGAGGTCAATGAAGTACTGGAGTTGCTTCCGGAAGGCTTCGTAGAGCTCCTCGTAACCCTGGAACTGTACTGGGTCGCCGGTTTCGATGCCGATTTTCTTCCCCGAAAGCGGATCGAAGCCGTTGTTCATCGTTACCTCGAGGATCTTGGGCGTATTGAGATAGCCCGTCAGGATATAGGCCTCCTTGCCGAAGGCGCCGGTTTCGATACAGCCGCTGTTGCCGCCCTCCCTGGCATCTTCCAGGGTTTTCCCCGAACGCACCATCTCCTGGACCACCATATCGGTGTTGAAGACCGAAGGATAACCGTAGCCCTTCCGTATCACCTTGCCGGCGGCCTTCAGAAAGCTGTCCGGCGTCTTGCTGCTGATCTGGACATTCGTCCCCGGCTGGAGCAGGTGGATCTCGTCGATGACCTCAAGCATCAAATAGGAGAGATCGTTGACGCCGTCGGATCCGTCCGGTCTCAGACCACCGATGTTGATATTGGTGAAATCGTTGTAGGTTCCGCTCTCCTTGGCAGTGACGCCGACCTTCGGTGGGGCCGTGTGGTTGTTGAACTTGATCCACACACACTCGATCAGCTCCTTGGCCCGCTCTCTATCGATGGTTCCCGCTTCCACCTCTTTTTTGTAAAAGGGATAGAGATGCTGGTCGAAGTGACCGGGGTTCATGGCATCCCACCCGTTGAGCTCCGTAATGGTCCCCAGATGGACAAACCAGTACATCTGGATCGCTTCCCAGAGGGTTTCCGGAGCGTGAGCGGGAACCTTCCGGCATACCTCTGCGATCTGTCGGAGTTCTTTCCTTCGCTGGGGGTCCTCCTCTTCCTCCGCCATCTTGTCCGCCAGGTCGGCATGCCGTTCTGCGAAGATAATCGCTGCGTCGCAGGAGATGTCCATGGCCTTCAGTTCTTCCATCTTGTCGGTGGCCTCGGGATCGTGGAAGAAATCAAGAGTGGCGATGCTGTCGGCGATCTCCTGCTTGAAATCCAGCATGCCCTTCTGGTAGAGCTTTCCGTCCAGTGTGGTATGGCCTGGTGCACGCTGTTCCATGAACTCCGTGTAGATTCCGGCTTCGTAGGCATCCTTCCATTCGTCCGGGACATCGGAAAACACCCGGTCCCGCATGGTGCGCCCCCGCCAGTAGGGGATCACCTCTTCTTCGTAGGTGCGCACCATGGTCTCGTCCGTGTGGTACTGCGTGTTGTCCCGTTCGTTGAGAATGCGCAGATCTTCGGCGGAATGGCAGGTCAGCTCCGGGAAGGTAGGCACCACCTTGGGAGCCGGTCCGCGCTCCCCGACGATCAGCTCGTCAGGGCCGATGTAGATGGTCTTGTGTTCACAGATGTGTTTGAAGGACAGCGCCCGCATGACGGGAACCGAATACTTCCCTTCGTTTTCTCTATAGAACCGGGTCATCAGCTCGGCACGCTCTGTCGAGAGTGCCGGCTCCGCTTCGAAACTCCGCTGCCGCAACCGTGCAATCCGTTCGTTCATGATTACCCTCCAATCGTTACATACAATCCCTGTTCGGAGAGGCGGCGAGCCGCCTCCCGGACCTCGTGTTCCCTCGGTTCCGGCGTGTCTTCCATCGGATACCGCATATCGAGCCGTTCGTACTTGTCCCTGGCAGCCCGATGATAGGGGAGAATGCTGATCGGATGCCTGCAGGGCAAGGATTTGACGAAATCACTGAGCTGCTGGAGCTGCTCCGCGGAATCGTTGCAGCCGGGGATGAGAGGATACCGGATGTTGACCCCATGCCCCTTCTGAGACAGGATCCGTAGATTGTCCAGTATCAGCTCGTTGGACACCCCGGTCATACTGGTGTGTTCGTCTGAATCCATGTGTTTGAGGTCGTAGAGAAAGAGCTCAGTCTTTTCGGCCACCTCAAGCACAAGCTCCGTTGCGGCGTAGCCGGTGGTATCCACGGCACGGTGGATACCGACTCTGCCGCATTCCTCCAGGAGTTCCAGCAGAAACTGGGGCTGCGACAGGGGCTCTCCGCCGGAGAAGGTGGCACCGCCGCCTGATTCGTCATAGAACAGCGTGTCCTTCTGGATCTCTTTCATGATTTCCCCTGCCGAGACCTGCCTCCCCAGGAGCTCCCTGGCTTCGGTTGGGCACTGGTCTGCACAGAGGCCGCAGAGACCGCACCGTTCGGGGAAGGTGTAGACCCCTTTGGCCGAATAGGTGATGGCGTCGTTGGGACAGACGGCGATACACTCGCCGCAACCGATACAGCGTTCGGGACGGTAGACCAGCTGAGGCGAAAAGGACTGGCTCTCTGGGTTATGACACCACCAGCAGGCAAGAGGGCATCCTTTGAAGAAAACGGTGGTACGGATCCCGGGACCGTCGTGGATGGAGTATTTTTTAATGTCGAATATCCTACCCTCGGTCATAGATGGCCTCCTGTTTCTTTTTGTCAAGCTCTTCAAGACTTGCAAAGTAATATTTTTGAATATACTGTTCCTGTACCTGAAAGGACCAGTGGATATCCCGGATCTGCCTGGTGGCGCCCTGCAGGTCTCGTTGTTCCAGAAAGTGAAGCAGTGTGGCGTGTTCCCCCGTCGACGCGATCTCCCATTCCTTCACGAATCCCTTTTTTCTCGGGAAGTCGTAAAGCCGTTGTTTCAGCAGATTGACACTCTGATACATATCCGTATTGCTGCTCAGTGAGAGATAGGTGTCGTGGAAGGCGATATTGTGTTCGTGAAAGAGATCGAAATCGTTGTCGGCCAGAGCCGTCCGCATCCGTTCATTGTGGTTCGCCATCTTGTGGAGCGACGCCACGGGGATCTCATGGATCACCTCCGCGATGGCGGCTGCCTCAAGGGCTCCGAGGATCTGGTAGATATTGCGTATCTTGTCCAGGGTCAACGGGGCCACCATAACGCCCTTCCGTGGATAGGTGATGACGAAACCCTCTGTTTCCAGCTGGAGCAACGCCTCGCGGAGCGGTGTCCGACTGATGCCGAGCTCGGCGCTGATTGCGTTGAGATCGAGGAAGATGCCGGGGTAGAGATGCCCTCGGTTCATCTCTTGCCGAAGATAGTCGTACACCTGCTGCCGCAATGAATGCACCGATTTATAGGTCGTTGCACGAACCGGCATTCAGTCCACATCCCTTCCTGATATATCAGAAAAATATCACAAACGCCCGAGATGTCAATGAGCGATTCCCCCTGACAGGTGCATATTCCCGTTCAAACTGGCTTACCGGGGTATATTCCCCTTTTCCCGGTATTGCGGTCCAATGCTTCGGATGTTCTAGAGATTCGCCTCCTGTTTAACGATTGACAACAAAGGCCGGAAGGGATAAACTTGGTTCGTTATTTGAGAATTGAGTTTCCAAATAGAAAACTGGAGGCGCCATGAGTAGTGTTGAGAAGACCTGCCTGCTGCTGCGTTATCTTGGAGAGCCCCCTTTTGAATTCAGCCTCACTGAGCTTGCCGAACAGATCGGCACGGGCAAGAGCGGGACACACAAAATACTGCAAGCCATGAAAGCAAACAATATCGTCATCCAGGATCCCTCCACAAAGAAATACCATCTCGCACCGATCGTCCTGCGCCTTGGGAATGTGTACAGTCAATATAAAGGAATCCGCGAGATCGCAGAGCCTATCCTGGAACACATTAAGAACGCGACGGAGAAGAGCACATACCTCACCATCTGGGAAGGGGACCGGGCGTTCCCGGCCTATAAAAAGTGCCCCCCCGGGGGGATCTACGACTACCAGGATTTCATAGGCAAGAACATACCCTTCAATGCAGGTGCATCGGCACTGGTTATCTTTTCCTTCCAGCCCGAACAGACGCAGCGGTATCTCCTCGAGCAAAGCGAGATGACGGCGCGAACGCCGAAAACCATTGTTGACCGCGAGCATCTGCTTCGGGAATGTGCGGCTATCCGAAAACGGGGGTACTGTATTGAAGACGAGACCTTCAGCATCGGGGTGGTCAGTATCGCCGTTCCAATCTTCGACCGGCACAACATCGTGTGGGCATCGATCTCATTGGCCAGTTCCCGGGATCCCCATACCGGGGAGATGATCCCCCACTGGGCACAGGCCTTGCTTGATGGAGCCGAGGAGCTTTCCTACCAGCTTCAGTTCCGACATTAGAAAAAGACAGCAGTGCGGGATGTCTTGGAATAGGAGGTGATCAATGGAGAAGGCGTACACAGGCAACCAAGGCGGACGTGGTGTGAAAAGCAATGATTCCAAGAAAGCGGGGTATGTACGTATGAAACAGTGGAAGATCCTTGTTTCCTTTCTCTGCATTGGACTGCTGGTGGTAACCCTTGGTTTTGTAGCGACAGAGCAGGCGGCCGCGAAAGCCGACCTGACCATCAAGGTCGCTGGTATTTCTCCCAAGGAGTACCGTTCCACAGAAGGTCTCTACCGAATCGAGAAGAAGGTGGAAGAGGGGACCGACGGACGCATCCAGATGGAAATCTTCCCGATGAACCAGCTTGGAGACTACACCCAGGTGTTCGAGGAGATCCGCCGCGGAACCATCGAGATGGGTTTGATCTTCATCCCCAGTCAGTATGATGTCAAGCTTGAACTCGGTTCTCTCCCTTTCCTTGCCAAAGACGCCGACGGCATGCGGAAACAGCTTTCCCCGGGCTCCTATGTATACGGCGTGCTTGAAGAAACGCTGGATAAGCTGGGGGTCAAGCTGCTCCGCATTCAAGGCGAAGGGTTTATCGGCGTAGGTTCGAAGAAAGCCCCCAACGCTCCTGCCGACCCCACGGTGGACAAGGACATGCTGATCCGTATCGCACCTCTGGCCGTGTACAAGGAAACGGCAGAGGATATGGGATATCGGACGACGAATATCCCATATGCCGATACCTACAGCGCCATCCAGACAGGCGTATGTGACGGGTGGATCGGCGGTTCGGCGCGGATCAACTACGAGGTCTTCCGGGACGTCATCAAACACTACATTCCCTATAATTGCCTCTTTGACCAGACAGGCTATCTGGTCAACCAAAAGCTGTGGAACTCCCTATCTCCCGAAGACCAAAAGCTGATCACCGATGCCGTCAATGCCGAAGCCGACAAGAGCTTTGAGGACTGCAAGAAAGAAAACGAAGTCTACATGGAGAAGATGAAAGAGCGCGGCATAGAGATTGTCAATCTCACTGAAGAAGAACGCTCCGCTCTGGCGGAGTACATCCGGAACACCACCTGGCCCAAATTCGAGGACAAGTTTGGGAAAGACATGATGGACAAGGTGCGCGAATCGGTGCAGTAGTTCCGCGAGGAGTGCAATCGGCGGGGACCTTCCGGTCCCCGCCGATTGCTGCATTGGCATCACCGGCGAAATCCGGGAGGTGAAGGAATGTCCTTTGTGATGGCAATAAAGAATTCCATGGTGTGGAGATGGCTGGTGGGGTTGCAGCGGACACTGCTGGTTCTTACCAGCGTTTTTGTGGTACTCATTATGTGTGTTGAAGTAATGCTTCGGTATGTCTTTAAGTCAGATCTTTTCGGGATTGAAGAGATCGTGGTGGTGGCCTCCTTTTGGCTGTATTTTATGGGAAGCTCCTTTGGAGTGTATGAAAAAAGCCACGTAAAAGCAGACATCGTCCCACAGCTATTGAAGTATAAAGGTCGAATGGTTTTAAATCTAATGGTTCGAGCTACGGTTGCGTCGCTTTGCTTGATTTTTGCCTATTGGGCCATCGACATGGTGCGGTACAGCATTATATGGATGCCGAGAACGACAGGGCTGCGTATACCCATATTTATCTCTCAGCTTTCAATTCTGGTTGGGTATGCGCTAATGTCATTTTATTCTGTAATATATTTTTTCGAGGATCTCTTCGCATCCATTACCGGCGAGTGGCAGGACACCACAGGACAGGAGGATGAACGTGATGAGATGTGTGCGGTCTGATGCAGGGCGGCTTCCTGTGCACAAGTCATGGGTACACAAGAAATCTTCCACAGCCTACCGGCTCTGTTAGGGAGGGAAGACCATGGGTATCATAATTGCTCTTCTTCTTATCATTTTCACGCTTCCCCTCGGATTGCCCGTGCCGTTTTGCTTTATGCTCTCCACAACCTTTATGGTGATCGTCCAGGGATACGATCCGAGTTTCCTCCTTCCCTACGGGTTCAGTCAGATGAGCTCAATCGTCCTGCTCGCCATCCCTCTTTTTATCATGGTAGGCGGCATGATGGACAAAGGGGGAATCGGGTCGTCGCTCGTCAACTTCGTCGATGTTCTGGTGGGGCGTCTCCGCGGCGGCTTGGGCGTGGTGGCGGTTGTCTCCTGTGCCGTCTTTGGTTCTATCTCGGGAAGCTGTGCCGCGACGCTTTCCTGCATCGGTTCCATTATGTTTCCCCGACTTCGTGAGAGCAGGTATCCAATGGGGCACAGCGCGGCCCTTGTCTCCTGCGCGGCGCCTCTCGGGCTTTTGATCCCCCCGAGTTCACAGATGATCCTCTACGCCTGGGTGGGGCAGCAGTCCGTTCTGGCCTGCTTCCTCGCTACGGTGGGGCCGGGGATTCTTCTGATGATTCTGCTCAGTGCCCTCAATCTGTTTATGCTGCGAAACAATAAAGAAATCCACGTGATGGAGCCCATGCCTGTTACGCAAAAAATGCGTCTTCTGGGACGCCGGAGCGGTCAGGCTGCCCCGGCCCTGCTGATGCCGTTCATCGTCCTCGGGGGTATCTATGGTGGGATCATGACGCCCACCGAGGCGGCGGCGGTGGCTGTGCTGTACTCCATTCCAGTGGGGTTTCTGGTTTACCGAGGACTGAACCGGCGGAATATCGTTCAGGTGATCGTGGACACCGCAACCACCACAGGTGTGGTGATGCTGATGATGTACTGCATCATGATGCTTAGTCGTATTTTCATTATGGAACACCTTCCGACCATGATAATGAGCTTTTTGAGTTCAATCTCAACAAATAAGTACGTAATATTAATGATGATGAATATTTTTATGATCATTATAGGAATGATCATGGATGATGTCAGTGCAATGCTTCTCTGTACCCCCATTTTGCTTCCCGTTGCCACCCAGATCGGCGTGAGTCCGATCCACTTTGCCGCCATTATCGGCACAAATCTTGGTCTGGGGAATGTCACGCCTCCCACGGCACCGACCCTGTATTTCGGAGGGCGTATCGCCAAGACCCCGGTATCGCAGATGATGAAACCGGCGTTGGTGTTTATCATCTTCGCCTGGCTTCCAACGTTGATTGCAGTGACCTATCTGCCGGAACTGGCTCTGTGGCTTCCCCGCCTCGTCCTCGGAAGCTATATGTAGACACCGTTTCGGCTGAAGGTGACAAAAGGAGTGTTCACATGAGCACGATGTCGTATCTCGGGGAACGTCCTGTTGCTGTTCTGGGAGGAGGCGCCACCGCCCGGGGGCATGCAGCGGCGACCGCACTCGCCGGCAGGGAGGTCCGACTCTACGAATTGCCGGAGTTTTTCGACCAGTTGGGGTGTATCAGGGAAAACCGGATGATCCGTCTGGGGGGGCTCCAGCAAAGTCTCTATGGATTCAAGAGGGAAGGGGAGGCCTTTGTCGACTGCGTCACGGACAGCATGGAGGAGGCCGTCGCCGGGGCCGGGAATATCATCGTCAGCTTTCCCGCTGTTGGCTACAGGGCCTTTCTGGAAAGGCTGATTCCCTATCTTGAAGACGGTATGGTGGTGCACTTTACTACGGCCAATTTCGGAAGCCTGCTGATGCGGAAGATGATGGAGGAAGCAGGGTGTACCAAGGATGTCGTCGTCGGGGAGTGGAGCAGCCAGCCCTTTGGCATCCGAATTTGCAGCTCCGGCGGGCAGCAGCTTCCCGAGATGAACATCAACTACTGGGCCATCACCCTGCGCTGCGCGGCGTTGCCCCTGGACGACCAGGAACGGTTTCTGGCGTCAAAGACCTACCTGCCCTCACTGGATTCCGTGGTGCACCCCGTTTCCGGGGATACCGTTGCGGACGTCTGTTTCAGCAACGTCAATCCGATCCTCCACTGTCCAGGTACCCTTCTCGGGGTAGGCGTCATGGAGAACTGGGGAAAGATCTTCGGCGCTAACAAGTATGACTTTTCTATCTATTCCCACGCCTACTGTCCATCTATTTCGCGCGTCCAGTATGCCCTATACTGCGAGGAATGCCGGATTGCCGAGGCTCTGGGAGTTGGGATACAGCCTTTCGAGGAAGCAGAGTTCTTCTCCCGTTCCAACATATTGGGCTCTGAGCACATGGGCCCCAAATACTGCATTCCTTTCGAAGAGCAGTACCCCAGCGCAATGGGGACAGGGCCTTTTTCCATCCAGAACCGGTATATCACCGAAGATATCCCCGTAGGATGCCATATCTACTATCAGCTTGCCAGGCGGTTCGGCATCGAGACTCCGGTGATCGCGTCGATGATCACACTCGCCTCGATTATGGCGGAGCGGGATTTCTGGAAGGAGGGCGTGACCCTCGAGGATCTCGGTATCGGCGATATGGACAGCAGCGCTCTCAACCGCTACCTCCGACAGGGTGTCAGGTAACCCTTCGCGGGACACCGCCGTGGTTGAGAGAATCCTGGAACAGAGAAGTGCAAAGGACCAACCAAAAGGGGGCAACGGAAGAGATGTGGAGACAGGTAGCGGAGACAGCCTATCCGCTTTTGCTTGATCTTGTTTCGATCCCCAGCGTTTCACCCTCGGGGAAAGAGGAGAATCGAATAGCTGCATTTATCAGGGATAGAATAGCGCAGGAAGGGTATTTCCGCGAACATCCGGAGGATCTTCGTCTTCTGTCCTGTCCGCATGATGCGCTGGGGCGGCACTGCGTCTTCGCCATGGTGCGTTCGACGCACGAAACCCCCCGGACGGTGTTGCTGACGGGCCACATGGATGTCGTTGATACGGATGTGTACGGTCCTCTTCGGGATCTTGCCTTTTCTCCGGAGGAGCTCACCAAGGAAATCGGCAAGCTGGACCTTTCGGACCAGGTGCGTTCCGATCTGGAAAGCGGGGAATGGCTCTTCGGGCGCGGTGTCGCCGATATGAAGTGCGGCGTAGCGGTGGAACTGGCCTATCTCATGGCGGCAGCCAAGGACCCCGCCGCACTGCAGGCCAATGTTGCCGTCCTGATTGTTCCCGATGAAGAGAACAATTCCGGCGGCATGCTCTGTGCGGTCCCTCACCTCCGGAGATTCCGGGATGAGGAAGGTCTGCGCTTTCTGACCTGCATCAATACGGAACCTACAGTAGGAACAGCAGAGACGGCAGGTCCGACCATCTACCGGGGATCTATAGGGAAGATCAACCCCTTCTTCTTCTGTCTGGGTCGTGAAACCCACGTGGGGGAGTATTATCAGGGGTTGAGTGCCGCTCCGATTGTCTCCTACATCAACCTGATGCTCGACGGGAACACAAAATACGCCGACCAGTTTAACGACATCGCCTATCCACCCTACGGCTGCCTGAAACAGCACGACCTCCGAGACGAGTACTCCGCTTCCATCATGACAAGGGCGGCCGCCTTCTACAGTTACCTGACGGTGACAAAGCTTCCCGGCCAGATCTTGGAGGAGATGCGCGGCATTGCCTGGGAGGCCCTGCAGCACACCCTGGAACGGCACAAAGCCTTCTCGGGGAGATTCGCCTCCATGCGCGGCATGGAGGCCGCCGAGCCCGAATGGAACCCCAAGGTGTTGAGCTATGGGGAACTCAAAAAAGAGGCAGAAAAAGAGCAGGGGATCTCTGTCGCCTCGATCGCCGCGGAGATCGCCGAACATTCCGCAGGACAGCTTGACGAACGCGAAATGGCCCTCCGGCTGGTCGAGCGGCTGGTCGACGGCTGTGATCTCCGCGGCCCTCTGGTGGTACTCGGTTTCCTGCCTCCCTTCTATCCGCACAGAGCGAACACAGGTCGCTCTGCCGCCGACAGGCAGCTTGATCAGGTGGTAGACACACTGGTAACCTACGCGGAACAGGACACCGCCACTGCCGTGGAAACCATGGATTTCTTCGAGGGTGTCAGCGATCTCAGCTACTGCGGATTTCAGGCAGGCATGCAGGCCCTGGAACCTCTGGCGGACAACCTCCCGGGTTGGGGTCGGTACTATTCCTTCCCTGTAGATGACCTGGTGGCTCTCGATATTCCCATCGTCAACATCGGCCCTGTAGGAAGAGACGCCCACAAGGTATCCGAGCGGCTTCATGTCCCCTACGCCATGGAGGTACTGCCCAGGTTGCTGGACAAAGCAGTACATCTGATATCAGAGCAGGTGGCGAGGTAGTGGCGCCACCTGCAGCGGGGATCCAATTGTCAGGGATGGCCAGTGCCATCCCTGACAATTGGTCTGTCCTGCCAGGCCTGGGCATCGCAAATGTGACGGCCCTGCAGACTCTATGCTAGGCTATGGCACATACGCGCTGCCGGCTGCGTACGCAACATGCCGTAGAGTGTCGCATGAAGGGAGCTGGTGGAATGCAGCAAAGCTGGATACGGCAGAACAGGATGACAGGGGAGTGGGTGATCTTTGCGCCCTCCAGAGGGAAACGGCCCAGTGATTTCGCCATGGAAAAAGGATCTGCCGGGGGAACCGCGATCCCCTCCCGGAGTGAGACGTGCCCCTTTTGTCCCGGAAACGAAGACCAGTTGCCGGAAATCATCGATGAACACACCACCCGAAACGGACAGTCATGGCTGACCCGGGTGGTGCCCAACAAATTTCCCGCTCTGACACCGGAGAATGAGACGGGCAGGCACTACCAGGGCCCCTATATCTATGCAGGGGGGTACGGGAAACACGAGATTATTATTGAAACACCAGCGCACAACAAGGATATCCCCGATTTTGAGAAGGACGAGGCGGAAGCGCTGGTAGAGTGCTATATCAGCAGATACGCAGAGCTCATCGAGAGCCATGCCAACGCACTTGTGCTGATCTTTCGCAATCATGGCCGGAATGCGGGCACATCGCTGGAACACCCCCACTCCCAGATCATCGTTACAGGGATCGTTCCGCGAACCATACGCGACAAGGAAGAGATGGCACAACGGCACTATGACGAGACGGGTCGCTGTCTTCTCTGCGAGTTGACAGGTTACGAGCTCCAGAACAGGACGCGCGTGGTGGCCGAAAACGAACACTTTGTGACGTTCATCCCCTTCGCTGCCGAGGTCCCCTTTGAGATGCGCATCGTACCGAAGCGTCACGAAGGAGACTTCCGAAACCTCCAAAGCGAGGAACGGCGGGCCTTCGCCTCCATGTTTCAACATGTGCTGCAAGCGCTCCGCGAGGCCCTCCTCGATCCAGACTACAACTTTGTGATCAACACGGCCCCCAGATACAAACTGGACGAACCCCATGCCCACTGGTATCTCTTGATTCGTCCCCGGCTGACGACCCCTGCAGGCTTCGAGATCGGTTCAGGTATCAGTATCAACCCCTCTGTACCCGAAGAGGATGCACAATTCATGAGAAAACACACCCGTTAAACAAAAAACGTTGCCTTTTTGTTTGAAGAACTCTCCGAACAGCCTCAGCTGTAACAACAGTGCGGTTTCCGTGATTGGTGGTTCCGCCCAGAACCAGAGATACGAACGAAACGGACCGTCTGCTGTCGGCCCCATTCCATCCCTCTGCCGCTGTGCCCCCCCCTTGGTATCCATTTGGAGTATGTAAGACACGATCCCGAGGGGTGTCACAAAAACCGGGCGGAGAGCCTGGCATCGGCACCGCCTGTACTTGCCTGCAGAGCCGCTTTCATCGCCATTCCAGAATCGGTACAGAAGATGGTAGAATACGCATCAAGCCCTGTAGCTCCAGCCATTATTCTCTTTTATTGTGGACCCCTTCTGCGTTGGGGAATACCGGGCAGGGGATACCGGGCCGGAAAGATTTTGACGACGGTGCATCCTTTATTGAGAACAAGGAGGCGCAGCGCTTCCTTTCTGCTTTTTTAAAATATTTTGCCGATAAATACGCATTATTCCTAATATCAACCGTAGGAAAATGCAAATATATTGATCATATAAGGCAAGAGCCTGGTTCGTCGGCGGGAAGATTTGAATGGTCCGGAGCGGGGCCTTACCTCAGAGGACTCAAAAGCGATAAAGGGGTGCGATCCTGTGATAGATTCCAATCCTCCAGGGCATTCAGAGAAAGATGAAGCTGGATTCGGCGACACCATCAAGGATAGACATGCCGAGGATGCCCAACGTCTGCTCCAGCGGTGCATGACGAACAATGCGGACCGTACCCGCGCAGAAGAACTTCTGCGGCTAGTGATTGATGCATCCCCGGACAGTATCTGCCTGAAGGATGGGCAGGGTCGCTGGCAGAAAGCCAACGCCGCCCAGCTCTCTCTTTTCGGTTTACAGGACATCAGGTACGCAGGAAAAGGCGACCGGGAACTGGCCGAACTCTCTCCCTGGGGCGGGAAAGCGCTGGAACACGGCGAGGAAGCAGACGAGCAGGCCTGGCAGAAGCAGGAAACCTCACGGACACAACAGATCATATCCGGCCCCGAAGGGGAATCCAGGGTCTTCGATGTGATACGTGTTCCACTGTACTACCAGGATGGATCTCGTAAAGGGATGGTTGTTCTCGGTCGTGATATTACACAGCTTCGGAACATCGAGAAGGAAAAACTGTTCTCTTCAACCATCTTTCAGAGTGCAGTGGAGGGAATCGTGATTACCGATGCCGAAAACCGGATCCAGCTGGTCAATCCGGCCTTTGAGCGTATTACAGGGTACAGCGAACAGGAAGTCCTGGGAAAGAATCCGCGAATTCTGAAATCAGATCGGCATGACCGTTCCTTTTACGAAAAGATGTGGAAAGACATTCAGGGGCAGGGAAGCTGGGAAGGAGAGATTTGGAACCGAAGAAAAAACGGCGAGACCTATCCGGAACGGCTTTCCATCAAAGCGCTCTACGATGAGCAAGGCAACATTATCAATTTTATTTCAATATTCACGGATTTATCTGAAATCAAAACCAAAGAAGAAAAGCTGCGAATAAGATTTTATTATGACCCACTCACCAATCTTCCCAATAGACAGCTTTTTTTGGATCGACTGAAACAGGAAATTGATAAATGCAAAGGAACAGATATATTAATTGGCACACTATTTATCGATTTAGATAGATTCAAAAATATCAACAACTCTCTTGGGCATTTTGCCGGAGACCGTATCCTTCAGAATGTAGCGGAAACGATCGACGGAGCGAAACGTAAAGGGGATACGATTGCCCGAATTGGCGGCGACGAATTCTGCGTTCTCCTTCGGGATACCCGGACCATAGAGGAGCTTGGCCTGGCGGCGGAATCCTTTCTCGATGTCTTTGATACCACCTTTGATTGCGAGGAATTTGGTGAACTCTACCTTGCAGCGAGTGCCGGCATCAGCGTCTACCCCAATGACGGCCATGATGAAGAAAGTCTCTTGAAAAACGCCGAACTCGCCATGTTGCGTGCAAAAAGCTCTCAGGAAGAAGGGGTCCGCTTTTTCGCACCGGAGATGGAAAAGCCTGTTCTCCAGAAGGTGCAGATGGAGCGGGATATCCGAAAGGCACTGGAAACAGCACAGTTTACCGTCTTTTTCCAGCCGATCGTCCACGCAAGCTCCGGAACGGTAACACATTTAGAAGCACTGGTACGTTGGCAGCATCCGGAGCGGGGAATGATCTCGCCCGGATCCTTCATCCCCCTTGCAGAAGAATGCTGTTTGATTTATGCTATTGATCAATATGTTATTTGGCAGGTCAATCAGTTAGTTTCACAATGGGCAAGGGATTCACGCAAAGGAACAAAAGATATAAAAGTAAAGATCAATTTATCTGCATTGCAATTCTACAGAACTGATCTTGTAGACTTTATATTTTATGCCTCAAAAAGCGCAAAGGTGCCTTACAATAGAATTAACTTTGAGATCACAGAAAATATCTTGATGAGCGACTCCAATGCTGCGATGAAACGATTGCAGGAATTGCGGAAGATAGGATTCGGCATTGATATCGACGATTTTGGCACAGGCTATTCCTCGCTGAGTTACTTAACAAGACTACCTATCCAGGGGTTAAAGATTGATCAGGCATTTGTTGCCGACCTGGAACATAATTCCGGGAATGCGGCAGTCACCCATGCAATACTGGAGCTGGCCAAATCGTTGCGTCTTACTGTTGTCGCAGAAGGTGTGGAAACGGAAGGGCAACTCCGCTTTCTACAGCGGTTGGGCTGCGACTACCTCCAGGGATACTATTTCAGCCGGCCGATTCCGGAAGACGAGATCTTGAAATTTCTTGCACGGCCTGAGGTCCGAATCTAGCTTTCTGGGAACAGGCCTGGGCATTCTCTAAAAGTATCAAAAAAAACTGAAAACCTTTCTGGATTTTGCAAAGCTGACACTAATAAGTAAGGGAACTTCAGGAAATTTAGATAAAATTAAAATAGTCGCGCATCACCCCGAAACATGTCTTAGACGCACGAAACTCCAGGGCCGGAGTTCTTGCATAGCAACGAAAAGCTCACACTATTTTTGAAGCGGAGAGATGTAGAAGTCTGCTCTGAACAGTAGGAAACGGCGGGCAGGTATAGCTATTTTGGAGGGATGTATATGGGTAGCGAAATCAAGCTTTTGGTTATCGATGATTCCCCTTTTATCCACAAGGCTGTCAAAAAAGGGCTGGACGGGAAGGGTGTGCAAATTGTAGGAGGAGCATCCAACGGAAAAGAGGGATTAGAGAAGGTAGGGGAACTCCGTCCCGATATCATCACCCTTGATATCACAATGCCGGTCATGGATGGGCTCGAAGCGGCCAGGAAGATCCGTTCCCAGCATCCGAAAGTAAAAATCATCATGCTGAGTTCCATGGGTGACGAGGAATTAATCCGGGAGGCAAAGCAGATCGGTGTCCATCATTTCCTCACAAAACCTTTTAAGGGGCCCGAATTGCTCAAGACGGTATTTAATGTGTTAAAGGAGGGCTAGCCCATGGAAGAGGGGTTTCAGGAATTCGCACAATCCAAGGTCAGCGAATCCTTTACGGCACTTTCTGCTGATTTGGTCGAACTGGATGTTGAAAATTCCAGTGATGCAACCCTCGGGGATGAGACAATCGCCATTGTCATAGGTATGGTCAATAGCGACGAATCACTGCGGGGAAGAATAACCCTGACCTGTGACAGTGCTGTGGTACAGGCGGTGACACACAGAATGCTCGGTGATGAACCCGCCGATACGATGGAGACATACTTTACGATAGCCGAGTTTGTCAACATGTTCTGTGGCGGAGCGCTTACAGAGATCAACAATCGCTATAAGGGCACTGGCCTGCGTTTGACGCCCCCTGCCATATTTGCAGGAAAAGGAATGGAGATCACTGCACCCTCAGTGGCGTCCCAGTGCAGCGGGTTCCGTTCCTCCGAGGGGTCACTCACGCTGGACGTGGGGTTTGAAGGGTGATAGGCATGCAGCTAGGTGAGGCATTGGCGACAGCGGCAACAGAGATGTTTCCCATGTTTGGGTTGCAGCCGGATTTGAGCGGAGAGATGCAGCAACAGAGCCTCAATTCGGCCAATCCAGTGAATATCCTCGTAGGCCTTACCGATGGGGTACGGGGCAACGTAGTGCTTGGGTTAAACCGCAAGGTTGCCTGTGCGGTGGTTTCCGGCATGATGGGCGGAGCAGAGGTCAACGAACTCGATGCAATGGGAAAAAGCGCACTGGCGGAGCTGACAAACATGTATGTTGGTTCGGCAATCCAGAAGGTGGAAGCGGAGTTGCCGATACAACTGTCTCCACCTACGGTCGTGACGGGGAATCGGCTTTTTCTGATGATCAGCCGCGTTCCTGCGACTGTCCTAATGGTCAAATTCGGTTCCGCGGGCATGCTTTCCATCCGGTTCGCCGTCGAATAGGCCAATTGGCCTTCGTCGCGCTGTGGCTGCCGGAAGAAATCGTGGAACCGAAGGAATGTGTGGATAACACCTCGCAAAGCCAGCAACCAGATGGAGCTGCACAGCATGACCGCTGAAACGTTGCGTCGATCTCTGAACAGTGTTTTGCATGCCACAGCAATGGTAGGAGGATTTGATGCCTCGAACCCGGTTTTCTAACTCGTTGCTGCGCAAGTTTCGTGACCTGATTTACGAACGCCTCGGGATTTACTTTCGGGACGAAAAGCTTGACATGCTCCGGCTCAAGCTGGAAAAGATCATGCGTCATGCAGAGATCGATGACCACGAAGAGTTCTTCCGACTTGTCCGTGCCGGCGAGGAAGACGAGCTGATCACCAGCTTTATGGATACCATCACAGTACATACTACCAGCTTTTGCAGGGAACCAAATCACTTTAATTTCATCAAAAAGAATTTTGATAATATTTGCAACCATAATCCCCGTATCTGGAAGAACAGAGAGATCCGTGCGTGGAGTGCGGGCTGCTCCACCGGTGAAGAGCCCTACAGCTTGGCGATGACATTGCACGAGATCGTACCGGAACAGATCGCCGTACGGATTCTGGCGACAGATATCAGCCGCGGATCGCTGGCAACGGCGATCCGCGGTATCTATCCCAATAAAGCGGTTGCCAACGTCGAACCCCACCTTTTCTCGAAATATTTCCGTCGTTCCAGGGAGCATGTGATGGTGGGCGAAACCCTCAGGCGATCCGTGAGCTTCCGCCAGTTCAATCTCTCCGATACCTTTCCCTTCAAGAAAGGGTTCGATATCCTCTTCTGCCGGAATGTTATGATCTACTTCGACAAGCGTTCGCAACAGCGCCTGCTTTTGAAATTCGAGAAAGCGCTCACCTTGGGAGGGCTCCTTTTCATCGGTCATTCGGAAAGCCTTGTCAATGTATCCCACGATCTCAAATATGTACAACCCACGGTATACAGAAAGGTATAAAAATACAATCCTATGAATACTTATATAGGAATGGACGATATAAAAAGATACTTCTTGCAACCTGGCTATATTTTTGTCACAAAGGAAAAATATATCATACAAACAATATTGGGCTCCTGCGTGTGCGTATGCCTCTGGGATCTCCAGGCGCATGTCGGAGGGATGAATCACTTTATCTACGCCAAACCCTGGAATGAACAGAGAACAGCCGAATTCGGCTCTGTATCCACACCATACCTCATCAAACTGATGCAAACGAAAGGGGCTTCCTTGCGATCGATGAAAGCCCATGTGGCGGGGGGGTCGCAAAGTCGGGAGATGAACGCCAGCATAAGGGTTGGAGAGCGGAATGTGGAGATGGCCTTCCGTGTGCTGAAACGGTACGGGATACCGGTGGTGCAGCGGGATGTACAGGGTTCCAGGGGACGTAAGGTGATCTTTGATGTATCCACAGGAGATATCGAGATACGGGTTATTCAGGGCGGGGGGGTAGGCTGATGGTTCCGAGGAATGCAACGCCCACAAAGGTGCTCGTCATTGACGATTCGGCACTGGTGCGAAAGATTCTCACCGAAGAGCTTTCCAAACAGGACGACATCGAGGTTGTGGGAGCTGCACCCAATCCCTATATCGCACGGGACAAGATCGTCGCCCTCAAGCCAGATATCCTGCTGCTTGATATCGAGATGCCCGAGATGGACGGCCTTACCTTTCTGGAAAAGCTGATGCGGCACAGACCGATGCCCGTGATCGTAGTCAGCTCACTCGCCCGGGGCCGTTCCGAAACGGCTGTACGCGCCATGCAGCTGGGTGCTGTAGAGGTGATGGCCAAGCCCGGTTCCTCCTATACGGTGCGCGACATGATCGAGATGCTCGTCGACAAGATCCGGGCGGTGTCCAGAATTGATCCCGACTATTTCAAACAGAAAGCACAGGAGCCCGCCAAGCCGAAACAGGAGGCCCGTCCCGTTGTTCCCAGAGCAAGGTCAAGCATGCTCGAGACCACCTACTCGGTGATTGCCATCGGCGCCTCCACAGGGGGGACGGAAGCGATCAAAGCAGTGCTCACCAGATTGCCCGCGACAATCCCTCCGATTGTCGTTGTGCAGCATATGCCGGAGCACTTCACGCGAAGCTTTGCAGGCCGACTGAATGAGATCTGTGAGGTGGAGGTGAAGGAGGCGGAAAACCGGGAGCTGTTACGACCCGGCAAAGCACTGATCGCCCGGGGAAACAGTCACCTTGTTCTCAAGCGAAGCGGGGCGAATTATTTTGTGGAAATCAAGGACGGCCCGCTGGTCTTCCACCAGCGCCCCTCCGTGGAGGTGCTGTTCCAATCGGTCGCGAAATTTGCGGGGAAAAACGCTGTAGGTGTGTTGCTGACAGGCATGGGAAAAGACGGCGCCCAGGGGCTGCTCAACATGCACGATGCCGGGGCGTGGACCATTGCTCAGGATGAAAAAAGCAGCGTCGTATTCGGCATGCCCAAGGAAGCCATCGACCTGGGAGCGGCAAGTGTTGTCCTTCCGTTGCACAGAATCCCCGAAGCTCTCGTGCAGCGTTTCTCTCTTCAGGGGGCATGATTCGGGAGGTTAAATGCGTGTATTGATTGCAGAGGATGACAGGATATCTCAGCGGTTACTGGAACGACTCCTTGAATACTGGGGCTACGAAACGCTCTCTGTGTCAGATGGGGAGAGCGCTCTCCAATTGATCCAGCAAGGGTCGCCACCGGAAATCGTCCTGCTCGACTGGATGATGCCGAAACTGGATGGTCTCACGGTATGCCGTCGCATACGCAGCGGGGAAACGGTGATCCCCCCCTATCTGATTCTCGTCACCGCCCGGGGCGAGGCGGAGGATATCGTCAAGGGCTTTGAGGCCGGCGCGGATGATTATGTCACAAAACCCTTCAACCGAGAGGAGTTGCTTGCCAGAATCAAGGTTGGCCAGCGTATGGTTGAGCTGGAGGCCTCATTGGCGGAGAGCAATCAGAGCTATGCCGATTTTGCCAGGCGTATGGAGAATCTCGCGGAAGACCGGGCGAAGCAGCTTGTGCATGCCGACCGCATGAGTACGATCGGTATTCTGGCAGCCGGAATTGCACATGAAATCAATAATCCCACGACCTTTATCAGCGGCAATCTGCAGTTCCTTGAGGACTGCTGGCCCACTGTACGGGAGACACTGCAGCAAAACACGGAAACAGAACAAGACGATACGGCGAGGCATCAGAGAGAGTTCATCCTTGAAGAATTCCCAAAGGTCTTCCAGGGTATCCGCAAGGGGACAAAACGAATACGTACCATTGTACAGGGCCTGAAAACATACTCAAGAGACGATTACGACGTTTACGAAGAGGTCGACGTCAATGAACTGATCGAACAAGCCTTGGAGCTCTGCATGAACCGTTTAAAATACTCCGTGAATCTAGAAAAGGACATCAGTGCAAATATTCCCAAAATATATGGTAATTTACAACAGTTCGAGCAGGTAATTGTAAATTTTGTTTTAAATGCGGTTGATGCAATAGAAGACCAGGGAGAGGGCACGATCCGCATTACAACAGAGCACGACAGCTTCGGGGTTTCCATCTGGATCGACGATTCCGGCCCCGGGATCTCGAAGAAAGCCAAAGAGGATCTGTTTACGCCCTTTTTTACCACAAAGGAACCAGGTAAGGGAACGGGACTCGGTCTTTCCATCAGCAAGAATATAGTGGAAAAGTATGGGGGAAGCATTGAGGTCTCCAACAGTCCCCTGGGTGGGGCCCGCTTTGGCGCACGTTTCCCCGTTGTTTCCAACAAGAAGGGGGCAGTCAAATGACGTACCGCATACTGATAGTAGACGATGAAGCCGAGATCCGCGAGATGCTTGGGCGGCATTTCCGTATGAAGGGGTACGAGGTCACCCCTGCGTCCGGGGGTGCTGAAGCGTTACAGTGCCTGGATAAAAAGCGCTACGAGGTTGTTGTAAGCGATATTGTGATGCCGGGCATGAAAGGAACGGAGCTGTTGCAAGAGATCCGTCAACAATACCCCATGTCTCATGTGATCATGATTACCGGTTACGTAACCCTCGAAAACGCCCTGGCGGCAATGCGCAGGGGGGCCGACACCTGTATCTTCAAACCCTTTGAGGACTTTGAGGAACTTGATGGCGCAGTGGAGAAGGCCATTGAAGACCTGGAGCACTGGAAGCGGAAGCTGGTGCAGCTTCAGGGGATGAAGCCTGGACAGGGGGGGAGTGAACATGACCGAATCGTCGAATGATGTCGACCGCCAACTGAAAGTAGAGCTCATTGACGAATCCCTCGAGGCACTCTCCGGATTAACACCGCTGTTCAAAAAACTCCAGATGCAGCCGGAAGACAGCGGTCCAATGGAGAGCATTTTCCGTGTTATCCATTCGATCAAGGGGAATGCCCCTTTCTTCGAGCTTATGCAGATCAAAAACCTCGCCCATTCCATGGAGAATGTCCTCGACGCGATCCGGAAACGTCAGCTAGCCGTTCAGGACGATATTGTCGGCAGCCTGCTGGAGGGTACCGATGAGCTGACGAGGATGCTGGAACGGGCCAGAGAAGATGAGCCGGAAGTGCACGATGAGGATGCCTTTGCCAGACTTCTCGACCTGTTTCAGGGCTTTCTCGGCAGAGAAGAGGCAACGAGGGAGAGCCGGTGGAACGAGCTCCTTGAATGCGTGGAGAGCTTTTCGGCGGGAGCGGAACTCTATGAGGACGATTCGCTGCAGCAGGTGGCGAAACAGGCGAAGGGCCTTGCGCAGGAGCTGGCCCGTGGAGAAGGAATCCATCTGCAGGAGCCGGCATTGCACACCTCTCAATCCGGAGAATCATCTGCCCGGGGGTCGCAGGAGCTTCCCGATGAAGCGAAGAGGGTACAGCAGATGCTGACATCGGAAGAGGCCTTCAGTTCGCTTGAACCAGAGCAGCTGGAACAGGCGCTGCAGGAACTCGCCTCCCGTGTCCGGAACGAAGAGGCGGTGTCGGTTCTCAAGGAGCTTCAGGAGGATTTCCGTGCTTCTGTTGAAAAGATAGGTTTTATACCTCTGGTTCAAGATATTCTGATGGGGCATTTTGAACATCTTCTTGAGGTTGCCCAGTGGGCTCCCGGGGAAGAGGAGGAATCACCCCCTGAGGACACCACGGAGCAGCAGCCGACTTCGGCGTCAGAAGGGGAGAAGCAGCCCGGTGGTTCGGGAGAGCCTCCTGCCGCCGCGGCTACCGCGAGGCAGCAGAAATCAGAGACCACCATGCGGGTCCGAGAAGAGAGCATCGATGCGTTTCTTTCCTTTGTAGGAGAACTGATTGTGATTGGAGAGATGTACGACCACCTCAAGGAGAGGGTCCAGGAGGTCGATACCCGGCAGACGGTTACAGGCGAATTGCACCGTGTGAATGAAGCGTTCCACGAGCTTTCCGGCAAACTCCAGCAGAACATCATGCATATCAGAAGGGTCCCCGTGAAACCCTTGCTGCAACGGGCACCACGTATCGCACGAGAGATAGCCGGACATACCGAAAAAGAGATAGCAGTGGATGTCAGCGGGGAGAATACGCTGGTTGACAAGAGTATTCTCGGCGTGCTCGAAACCCCCTTGACACATATGGTACGGAACGCCGTGGATCACGGGATAGAGCCTCCGGATGTCCGCGAACGGGAAGGGAAGGCACGGTCTGGCCAGATCACGGTCTCCGTTGAAGAACGGGACAAGATGATTGTCATGGAGGTCCGGGACGATGGCGGCGGCATCAATATGGAAGCGCTCCATCAGAAAGCCATCGATGCCGGCATGATCAGCCCTGAGATGCGTCTCTCCGAGAATGAGATTGTGGATCTTCTTTTCGCATCGGGCATCTCTACAGCTGAACAGGTCACCGATGTCTCGGGCCGCGGTGTGGGAATGGACGCGGTAAAACACGAGCTCGAAAAACGGGGTGGGAAGATCTCCGTAGAAACAGAGCTCAAAGCAGGTACTTGCTTCCGGGTCACCATACCTGCAGAGGTGACCACTCAGATCCTCACCGGCTTTTCCGTCATTGCAAATGGCCAACGCCTTATCATACCGACAGATTATATCGTACACTGTTTCCGGCCGGAGGCGGACCAGATCTTTACGGTGCAGGGGAAAACGGAATGCGTGAAAACCGGCGATTCCATCTTGACCGTGCGCCGCTGCGCTACCGTCTGCTCCCTTGGCAATGGGAGCTGCACCACGGGGAGCCTCCAGGAAGGCACGCTGATCGTGCTTGAAAGCAAAGGGAGACGCTTCGCTCTTCATGTGGATGCGATCGAAGGCGTAAAACAGTTTGTCTTAAAAGACATCGAACAAATTTCCGGTGAACAGTCTCTCTTTATCGGAGGGGCCGTGATGGGAAACGGTACGGTAGCCCTGGTGGTGAACATCAATGCCATCGCCGAAACGATGGAACGCCAGCCCGCGCATGCCGAGAACAACGCAACGGCACCTTTGATAAACGTGTAACGTGTTATTAAGGAGGGAAGAAATGAAAACCCTTGTTGTCGAAGATGATAAAGCCAGCGCCAAGGTTCTGGAATCCATGCTTTCCGGGTATGGCTCCGTTGACATCGCCTGGTCGGGCCGCGAGGCGCTGGATGCCTTTGCTGCCGCATTGCAAAGTAGTGACCCCTACGATCTGGTCTGTCTGGATATCATGATGCCCGAGATGGATGGGCAAAGCGTTCTGAAGGAATTGCGACGCTACGAGGAGCAAGAGGGACTGTTGATGAAGGATGGCGTGACAGTATTGATGACAACGGCTCTCGGGGATCGGGAGAATGTCTTCGAGGCCTTCCGTGAGCAGTGTGACGGCTACCTCATCAAACCGATCGCCCGCAAGAAACTCGATGCCTTGCTTGAAGAACTCCAGTTGATTGAGGCGGAAAACACTCCATAACAAAACGCTTCCTCCAGTGCTTTCCCGTCATGGGCGGGCACTATAGCATGGGGAATGCCTATCTGGTATCATGGATTCCAGGAAAGCATTCTAACTGCGTTGCGACGAGTCCGTGAAGGCTGGACTTGGTAAGGAGGAATATCCATGTCCGCGAAGAGGGCAGAAGGGGAAAAAAGGCAAGGGGAACCGGTGCAAATTCCGAAACTGGTAGCTGCATACTACACGGCTACGGTGGATGCCGAGGATCCGGCCCAGCGAGTGAGCTTCGGTACCTCGGGACATCGCGGTTCCTCGCTGAAGAAAAACTTCAACGAACAGCACATACTGGCAATCTCCCAAGCCATCGCCGAATTCCGCTGGTCAAAGGGCATTCAAGGCCCGCTGTTTTTGGGAAAAGACACCCATGCTCTTTCCGAACCGGCGGCACATACCGCTGTGGAGGTCCTTGCGGCCAACGGAGTCGCCGTGGTTCTCCAGCAACACGACGGGTACACGCCTACGCCGGTTATCTCCCACGCGATTCTGAGCTGGTCGCGCTCGCATAACGGCGAGCTTGCGGACGGCATCGTGATCACGCCGTCGCACAATCCCCCCGGGGACGGCGGCTTCAAGTACAATCCCCCTTCTGCCGGCCCGGCGGGGAACGCGGTGACCGCACAGATCGAAAAGAGAGCCAACGAACTGCTGAAGGCCGATCTTGCCGGTGTCAAACGCGTCCCTCTGGAACGCGCCCTGCGTATGCACAACCTGTGGGAGGAGGATCTGCAGGCGGCCTACATCGAGGATCTCCATTCCGTGGTCGATATGGAGCGCATCGCCCAGTCAGGATTGACCATGTGCGCCGACGCCCTGGGAGGAGCGGGGCTCCGGTATTGGGAACGCATTGCGGAGCGTTACGGTCTGTCCATCGATGTGTTGCATGACCGCGTGGACCCGACGTTTTCCTTTATGCCACCCGACCACGACGGCGCCATCCGTATGGATTGCTCTTCACCCTATGCGATGGAAGGGCTTATTGAGTTGAAAGATCGCTATGACCTTGCCTTTGGGAATGATCCGGACTTTGACCGGCACGGGATTGTCACCCGTCAAGCAGGGTTGCTCCAGCCCAATGCCTACCTGGCGGTAGCGGTGTGGCATCTTTTCACCTCGAGGAACCAGTGGCCCGATACGCTGGCTGCCGGCAAGACAGCCGTGACGACATCGCTGATCGACCGTATCGCCGCGGGGCTGCAACGGCCCGTCTACGAGGTCCCTGTGGGATTCAAGTGGTTTGTGGATCCCCTCTTGCAGGGCAAATGCGCCTGCGGATGTGAAGAGAGCGCCGGTGCATCCTTCCTCAGGCGTGACGGGAACCCCTGGACCACCGATAAGGACGGTATCGTCATGTGCCTGCTCGCCGCCGAGATCATGTCTGAATACGGCGAAGATCTCGCCGCTCTCTACGATCGCCTCTGTGCGCAACATGGGAAACCGGTATACAGACGTGTGGAGGCGCCGGCAACCAGAGAGCAGAAAGAGCGACTAAAATCCCTGAGGCCCCGGGATATCACCTGCACAAATCTTGCGGGAGAAAGGGTGCTGGAGATAAAGGTCACGGCTTCCGGTGACGGAAATCCACTGGGAGGGGTGCAGCTTGTGACCGAACACGGCTGGTTGGCCGTCCGGCCCTCCGGCACGGAGGATCTGAATAAGATGTATGCCGAGAGTTTCCTCGGCGAAGAGCACGTCGACGCCTTGCTGCAGAAGGGAAACGAAACCATAAACGAAATCCTTCAACCCAGGTAGAGGCCGCTGGACTTTTTTTTTGAGAGGGTATCATAGGAGGACCGCGGATGAAAATCGGAATGCGTCTGATCGGAGGGTATATTCTTGTCGCCCTGGTGTGTGTCGCCGTAGGGTACGTCGGGTATCGGGGACTGGGACAGACCGTCGTCCGGCTCGAACGGCTTGGAGACGAGAGTTTGCCGAGCGTGGAGACACTGATGACCATGAAGACTTCTCTCGCCGAGGCACGGGTCTCCGAGAAGTCACTGCTCAACAGCAGGCTTGATATGGCAAGTCGGCAGCAAAACTATTTTCAGATCAACCGGGCGATACGCACCGCCAACGAGGCGATGGAGCAGTACGCTTCTATTCCCAAAAACAAAAAGGAACAGGAGCTGTGGAAACGCTACACCGAACACTGGAACACCTTTGAAGAAACAATGGAGGAGTTCACCACCAAAGCAAAATCTCTGGAAGAAACAGACATCACCAACCCAGAGAAAATGAAAAAGGATATCGCTCAGGTGCTGCTGGATATCAAAACCTGGACATTGGCGCTTGGGGAAACCGTTATGAAGGGGACCGCGTTTGAGCAGACCCTCGATCCCACCAAGGGACCCATCGGGAAATGGCTCGATCAGTTCCACAGCAGCAGCAAGAAGATGAACACAATCATCGATAAGGTTCGTATGGATTGGGAATTTCTGGTCACCCGGGGTGCCGAAATCGCCGATTTCACCACCCTTGAGGATTACGGCGACTTCGAGAAAAATTACGTCAGAAACCTCTATCTCAACGATACGCTCCCAACCGTCAAAAGCATCCAGAACAATCTACTGGAAGCACTGGAATTGACGAATCAGGCCGTGGCCATTGTCGACCAGCTGAACGCCATCTCCACCTGGCAGCTGGGCAGTTCCTACATGGAATTAACAGGATCCCTCAACCAATTGGTCAAGGCCGAGATGGCCTCGGCGAATGCCGCCGTGGCAACAGGTCAACAGGAATCACAGACGGCGGTCACCAACAGCGTGATCGGCATCGTCATCGGCGCGGCACTTGCAATCCTGCTGGGAATCGTCCTTACCAGGAGTATAACCGGCCCCCTGCGTTCACTGGTGGCCTCGGCAAATCAGGTAAAAGAGGGAGATCTGACCGTTGCGCTGGGGCGTGACGGGCGCCACGACGAAATTGGGGATCTCCTGGAAGCCTTTGGTACGCTGGTCGCGTCCTTCCGCGAGATTGTCAAAAGACTGCAGGATAACGGCAGGAACAACGCCAACCGGGCGGAGTCCCTGGCTGCTCTCTCCCAGGAAACCGTGGCTTCCATGGAAGAGGTGAAAAGCTCTATCGAACAGATTGCCGAGATGTCCCAGGGAAACAAGACATCTCTCCAGGAAGCGAACCAGAAAACCGATACCATCTCAAAAGGTGCCAGAAATAACGCCGAACGGTGTGAAGAAGGCACCCAAAAAAGCAAGGCTACCGTTGAGGATGTCGTAGAGACCACCAACGAAATGAAGGTGATCCAGAACCAGTTTTCCGAGGTGAGCAGGAAGTCCGGCGAAACAGTACAGGGTATGCGCGAGCTGAGCGACTCGGTGCAGCAGATAGCCGGCTTCGTGCAGACCATTTCCGGCATCGCCGATCAGACGAATCTGCTGGCACTGAATGCAGCTATTGAAGCCGCCCGCGCAGGTGAAGCGGGCCGGGGGTTCGCCGTGGTCGCCGAAGAGGTGCGAAAACTGGCCGAGGAATCCAACCATGCGGCACAGGAGATCAACAGACTCATCGAAACACTGCAACAACGTGCCGATGCCGCTATCCGAACCAAAGAAGAATCCGACACGCTCGTCAATGACATCGCATCCAGGGTGGCCGAAACGGAGACAGCCATGGACCGGGTAGCGTCCCATGTACAGGCCCTGTCGTCGACGATGAGCACCTTCTCCGAGGTCGCCGGAGAGCAGTCCACCACCAGTGAAGAGATCGCAACAACGGTCGAAAACGCGGCAACAGGCATTGCCGAGACAACCTCCATTATCCAGGAAATCAGGAAAGCCGCCGACGATACCTCCAGTGCGTCAGAGAACGTAGCCACTGAAGCCCAGGCACTGACGGACAGCGTGGATTCACTGAAGGTACTCATCCAGCAGTTCGCGGTAGATGGCGAAACAGAGAGGGAACTGCCTGCCGAAAGCGAAAGCGACGACAGGACTGCGGAGAACGAGGATGAGGCAGAACATCGCCAGGAAGGCAAAGAGGGCGAAAAACGGACATCCGAGGTCTGACACCCCTGGATACCACCGTATCCAGCAGCTGGTGTCAACGTTTCAAAATGGGGTGAGGCGATATGGTTGACGGTGTTCGAGCAGTAGGTGCGTTATCGTCGATCCACTTGCATCCCCGCCGTGCACCCGATCCCTCGGAAGGCGGAGGTCAGCAGACCTCCGCAAAGCAGAGGAATTCCGCGCAGGGAGATCGGCATGTGCAGAACCGGGAGTACACCCCTGACCAGCGGCGGGTCATTCAGGAGCTCCGGCAGGCCGACAGGAAGGTGCGGGCCCACGAACAGGCCCATATGGCGGCCGGGGGAGAGCTGGCCGGAGGAGCACGGTACAGCTTTCAGACAGGTCCGGACGGGAGGCGGTACGCCGTCGGCGGCGAGGTGTCGATCCGGATTCCAAAAGGAGACACCCCGGAAGAAACCATCACGCTGATGGAAAAGGTGAAACGCGCGGCCCTGGCTCCGGCGGATCCCTCCCCGCAGGACTACCGTGTGGCGAGCCGAGCTACCCTGCAGATGGCCAAAGCGCGGCAGCAGGAGACTTCACAGGTACAATCGATCCGGCAGGAGGGGGACGGCGGCGGGGACTCCGGAACAGCAGAGGGGGACCAGGCTGCAGCACAGCAAAGGGGACTGACGGTCTCCCTGCAACAACGCTACGCCGGCGGGGCGGCACGGAAGGGTCGACTGTTCGACTGCCACCTGTAGGCATCCACATCCTCATTGCAAACAAGGAAAGGAGGCGGGGATATCCCCGCCTCCTTTCCTTTACTGTACAGAAAGTGCTCTTCCGACTGGTGCTAGTCCCAGCCGGTCTCTACCTGGACCATGCCGAACTGCCTGCGGCAGCCTCAACCATGTTGTCCCAGGCCTGATCGGCAAGATCCATGACCTTGTCGCATTTCTCCTCGACTATGGTCGTGAGATAGGCCTGACCCTTTTCCAGATTGCCGGCATCCTTCATGCCCATGAAGAGCTTTTCGATCCTTGGCAGTTCGTTCCAGAGATTCTTTTCGTAGGGATCGAACGCCTGCCGCACCTGGTCGTGGTACAGGTTGTAGCTGCCGAGGGCTGTTTTGGTGATCTTCAGGAACTTGGCGCAGGCGCCGGGTTTGCTGTAGTCGACAGGAGTCCTGTTGGCACCGATGTAGAAGGGCACAAAGGTGCTCAGGCAGGGATTCCTGAACGCATGGAGCATCAGCCCAAGCTCGTCGGGGACGTCGGGGCGTGCCACGAGGATGGCGGCCGATGCGGTGACACCACCCATGCCGTGGTGGCAGATGGATCTCATGAACAGCGGATGCTCGGTAGTATCCTTTTCGGGCCACTTGCCGACCCATTCCTGCATGTCGGCGTACTTAGTGCTGTAGAAGGGCACCTGGTTCATCTCCAGCACCTTGCCGCTGGGCAGGGTGACCTTGTCGTAGTGGTCGCGCATCATGGGTACAAAGCTCTTGGGCTCCAGCTTCCCTTCCTTGGCCTTGAGAAGCTCCATGGCCCGCTGATACCGCATCTCCGTGTTGTAGAGCTTTTCAACGGCGGGGCGGTCGGCGAAGTTCTCGTTGCTGGAGGGATAGAGCTCGTAGGTACCGTAGACTTCGCGGAAGTTGATGTGCTCGGTGCCTTCGTCTACCCATCCCTGCTCGATGGCGAAGCTGACCAGATCATCGGCGGCCATGTCGTAGTCTTCCTCGATCTGGAGCTGATTGGAGCGTGCCGTTACGGTGTTCTCGTACTTCTTGGCGACCCAGCGGTACCCCGTCACCTCAACGACCCAGAGTTCGTTGGGGTCGGCGATCTCAAACATGATGCAGTTCCAGGACTGACCGTATTTCTCCGTGATGGAGGTGAGCACCTCAACCCCTTCGCGGGCGGTCTTGGCGCGTTCCAGAATCAGGCGGACGTAGTCGTTATCGTGGAGCCCCTCTTTGTAGGCGAGTTTTTCCCGTGTCGGTGCGTCGTTGTCAGCGACGATAACCTGATGCTCGTTGACACCCATTCCGTATCCCCAGCGGCCTGCCGACCTGGAGCCTACGAACTTGTAGGTATGGTCCACCTGCGGGATATCGATGTAGGCGGCTTTGTAGATGGCGTCATCGGCGAAATTGGATGCCTGATGCATGGCCACCTCACTCAGGGTGTTGGCACCGAGATCCCGGTTTTTGGCGATGATGGAGCCCTTGCCGGAGGCAAGCACGGATCCGTGGGCGATAAAGGTCGTGCATTCGCCCTCGTAGCCCGCATAGGCCCGATCTACCGTGTTGAAGATGAGAAGGTCCTGATAGGAGACACCTGCTCCTTCGGCAACGCCTTTCATCCATTCAACCTTCGATGGGAGGATTTTCTGGTAGATTTCCTCGGAATCCCGGGCTGCCTTCAGAGCTTTCCGGTAATCGCCATCGTTCTCCGCTGCCTTCTGCTGCATCTGATCAAGATTGGAGCGAATGGTGGCAGCATTCTCCTGCCCGAATGCAAGGCCTTCCTGAAAGGCGGATGCGGCCAGTGCCGCCGATCCCGCCAGCATGAGCGAAAAGACGGCAACCAGTAACGCAACGAGTAACCTATAACCTGCTTTGCTCCGATACATCTGCAAACCTCCCTCATTTACTTCGTTCTTTCAATCAGCCGTTTTGCCACAATGAAACTCCCGTCAAAACGAAAGCACGCATCACCTCCTTGCTGTTCTCCCTATGTCCTGCCCGAGGGCACAATGCCGCGCCACCCTGAGCAGCCACCTTGATTATAAACGTTTCTTGTGGTGAAATAAAGTGGTTCGGCTCCCTTGAGATTGGCTTGAACGCCTATAGAACAGCATGACCCCTGGAAAAGCCCAAAAAAGGCGTCGTGATCCTTTGAAGCGGCATGAAACATTGGTAGGTGAACACCCATGCAATGTCTCGCTCTCTTCGACACAACCCATATGGCTCTACGTTTTGAGAAAACCTGTAACCGCGAAGGCTTCGCAGCGCGCATTGTGCCGGTTCCAAGACATCTGTCGGCCAGCTGTGGTCTCGCCTGTACCTATCACTGTGAACGGGAGCAGGAGATACGGAAGCTTTGTGAAACAAATGACATTGAGATAGCCGGATTCCACAGGGAAGAGTAGGGCAGGGTCCTGTTGTTCCCGGCGTTCTTCCGGGGGAGGGAGCAACGTGGTATTCTTATATCTGCGTATCGTCCCGAAGAGGACAGCGCAGATACAGAGACGTCGCGCACAGGCGAAGACGTGAACAAAGGAGGTCTTGCAATGGTAGGAAGAGGAAAGGCTAGGGAGTGGGTGAACCGCTTTGGATTCCGTAAGAATGTGGCCTACGCCGCCCAGTCGGGCAGTTCCGTTGTCAAGGGATCCCAAATGCAGGGGGAAAAGCAGAAGACAGGCGAGGCGGAGATGGGTGCGGGAAACAGCAAAAAACTATGGCTCGCATTCGGTGGCTTGGCTGTTTTACTGCTGCTCATCCTGAACATTGTCTGGACCCAGGTGGGGAATCGTTTTGAAGCGATGCAGAGTCAGCTGCAACAGGCGAACGAAGCAACCAAGGCCGCACAGCAACGCAATCAGCAGCTTTCAGCAACCGTAGCCGATCTTCAGGAACGTATCTCGGCCCTCGACTCCACGGTTACCCAAACAGGCAATCTGACGCAGTCTACTGCAAATACGGCCGAAACGTTGACCAATGAGCTGGCGGGGCTGCGTGGACAGCTGCAGTCAGTCAACAGTGAGATGGCATCCCTCCAGCAGCGCCTTTCGGTGTTCGACGGAAAGATCGAGGATACCGCCGGGGTGACCGAACGTCATGAGGCCTTTTTACGCCAGGACCTGGAGCGCAACCGAAAAACACTGGAACTACTGCGCTCGGTGATTGCAGCGGAGGAACGAATTCTGAGCGGAGGTTCCTCGAAGTAACACAAAGACGAAAGTACTATAAAGGTATTTCTGAAGGTATTGGTGCAGCTCCCCGGATACCACGAAAGCAGGATCTGTTTGCTCTCGTGGTATCCCTTTTGTGGGGAAATGCAGAAGCAAGGGAACCTGCGGCGTTTCCGCGTGCTGCTTTCGTCAGGAAACTGATGCCTGCGTTGAGAGGATATGACTGCGTGGAATATGCGAATCTTCCTGTTTGCACTTCTATCTGGTAGCGTAATCGGCGGACTGATCTCCCTGTTTGTACGCATGCTGGAGCTACGGCCTGCCGGTTTCTCTTTTACGTGGCATGCCATCCTGTTGCTGCCGGCCGGCCTTATCGCCAGTGCTTTTCTGTGCAAAAAGGCGGCACCGGAAATCGACGGCTTCGGAACAGAAGAGGTGCTCTCCCTTGTAGAAAAGGAAACCCGGAAGGAACGGCTTCGTGTCGTGCCCGCCCGGTTCTTCGCAACGCTGGCCACCATCTCGGTGGGCGGTTCTGCCGGTAAAACGGGCCCTTCAGTACAGATGGGCGCACTCCTCTGTGCGTTTCTGGGTGCAGGCGTAGAAAAGGGAAGGCTGCCGAAAGAAAGCATGCTTTTCCTTGGCGCGGCAGCGGGGTTTTCGGCCGTTCTCGGGGCCCCGTTTACGGCCGTCATCTTCGCGAAGGAAACCCTTGCAAAGGGACACACCCTGCGTATCCCTCTTCTGGGAGCCTTAACAGTTGCGAGTCTCTCTTCTGCCCTTGTGGCTTCCCTCTGCAATGTGCAGTATTTCTACGAATCCCTGCAGTTCGAGATTCCCTGGAACGGGAGGCTGGTTCTCCTCTCTCTTGTCGTGGGGATAGCGAGCGGCCTCGTTTCCATTTTTCATGTCTCTCTTGTCAACACCCTCAAACGGGCAGGGGCTGCTTTCCCTATGCCGCTTTTCCTGAGAGCGTTGCTTGGAAGCTCCTTCCTCCTCGGTCTGTTGCTGCTTTCGGGGGGAATGGTCGCGGGTCTTGGGGAAAAGAGTCTGGGTTCCCTGTTCAGCGGAGGGGATGTTTCCCCATTTGCCTGGATACTCAAATCTGCAGCGACAGGTGTCACCGTAGCCTTTGGCGGAAACGGCGGCATTGTGAGTCCCACGCTTTTTGTCGGCGTGGCTTCCGGCAATGTGCTGGCCCATTGGCTTTCCTTCGACTGCTCTCTATGCTGCGCCCTCGCCATGGTGGCCGTATTCGCCGGGACGATCAACGCCCCCTTCACCGGTCTGTTCCTGGCGGTCGAACTCTTCGGGGTGGGCATAACGCTCCCCGCTGCCCTCGCATGCTTCGCCGCCTACTGGATAAGCCGCCCGTGGAATCTGTACGCACGTTTCCATTTCCTCGAAAGCAGAGAGCGTCTGGTGGGCAGGGAGTGCCGAATGTGGACATACCTAGCGGAACTGTTCCAGAAGCCGCATGATCACCGCCAGAAAAACAAGTAGGAGGAAGAGCAGACGCATCTTCCGGGTGGCCCGCCCTTCGGCTTCCCCCTCTTCCTGCTCGTCAACATCCTGGGTAGTGGTCCGTTCCTCCAGGCGAACCGGTTTCTGCGGGGAGGGGGAAGGTCCCTGTCTTTCCCGTCTGGAGGGAACTGGCGGGCTTCGTTTCTGCAGTTTCTTTCGAAGCCGATCCCCGAGAGAGGGAGACGCTCCATCCTGTTTGAGGATAAACAGGATATTGACAACCGCAACAATCAGGAGGAAGAGAGCGCCTGGGCGGGCAGATTTGCCGGCTGTTCCCAAACCGTACAATGCAACTGCAAGCAACGTGCAGTTGAGAGCGATCACAGAGGCACGCAACAAGGTGAACACCTCCCCATATCCCAACTGTGCTCCAACACAGTACCACACATATCTGTGTCCATTATAGCTGCCTCTGCTCCAAAGGGCCACAAAAAAGCGGGAAGCCGGGTATCGCCCAGCCTCCCGCCTGGATATAGCTGTTTCGTACTGTGAATTAAAAACCGTTCCAGAAGATTCTTGCCTGGTCATAGCGTTGTGCCGGCCGCTTTTCCTTTGCCGGGTAGCCAAGAGAGATCAGCGAGAAGGGAAGAAGATGCCCCGGCATATTGAGCAGCTTGCTCAGTCCCTCCATAAGCTCCTGCTTCGGGAACACGCCTATCCATACGGAACCCAAGTTGTGGTATGCTGCCGTAAGAAGTATGTTCTGTGTAGCAGCCGCACAATCCTGAGGCCAGAATTCCTCGCTCTGTAGATTGCGCGTGTCGCCGCATACCAGTATGGCAGCCTGTGCGCCCTGCAGCATACCGGCATGGGGATGGAACGTGGGAATCTTCTCGAGGAGACCTCTGTCGGTGATGACGCCAAAAGCCCAGGGTTGCTGGTTATGTGCCGAGGGCGCGGCCATGGCCCCCTCAAGGAGTGTGGTAATGAGCTCCTCTTCGACTGGTTGATCCGTATACTTCCGAATACTGCGCCGTTTGAAAACAGGATTCATAGCGACTCTTCCTCCCTTTTTCCATGTGTGAGACCAGGGTACCCTAAAACCGCAGCACGGGCAACAGCGCTCTGGAGACATATTTGTTATAATTTATTTATACATTTACTTTACATAGGAGGGTGCATAATGTGGAATATGATTGATTCCTACCGTTTTGCCTTACCAACCACGATCTCCTTCGGTCCAGGCATTGTGGGACAGCTTGATCGGTACCTCGAGTCACATCAGGTGAGAGAGGCAATGGTTGTCACCGACAGTGGCGTGATGGAAGCAGGGTTGCTGACACAGATTGAAAACGCCCTTGCACAAGCTGGGGTGCACGCCCGAATCTTCTCGGAGGTAGCCCCCAATCCGCGAGAGCAGGATGTGCAAAAAGGGGTTGAGGCGCTTCCCGCGAACTGTGACTGTGTGATCGCCGTAGGCGGCGGGAGCCCCATCGATTGTGCGAAGTGCATCGCCCTCATCGGGGCCAATGGCGGAGATCTCCGTGACTACGAGGGGCGGGATCGCGTGCCGAGCCCCTGTATCCCGCTGATTGCAATCCCAACCACGGCGGGAACGGGGAGTGAGGTCACCTTCAGTGCCGTGATCACGGATACCGCAAAGGAGTACAAATTCAGCGTAACCGATGAGCACATCGCCGCAAGCCTGGCACTTGTGGACCCACTGTTGACGACGTCCCTTCCCCGAAATCTCACTGCCGCCACCGGGCTGGATGCCTTAACCCATGCGATCGAAGCCTACACAGCACGACAGGCATCACCGTTGAGCGATGCCCTGGCCCTCCACGCTGTCGAACTCATCGGAGGTCACCTGGAAAACGCCTGGCGGAATGGAGACGACAGAGAAGCCCGGGCGGGAATGCTGCAGGGAAGCCTGATTGCCGGCCTCGCCTTCTCCCACGCCGATGTCGGACCTGTACACTGTCTCGCCGAATCGATGGGAGGGATGTTCGATCTCCCCCACGGACTCTGTAACGCCATTGTTTTGCCCTACATGATTGAACACAACGCGCAGTACTGCGCTGAACGGTACACCCGTATCGCTAGGTTGCTGCAGGATGACCCGGAGACCTGGAACGCCTCCTCACTGGCCCGATGGGTACGGAACCTGGCTGAGCGTACGCAGCTGCCTCCCTTCGCCGAACTGGGAATCCCGGAGACACGGTTCCAGGCCCTTGCTGAAAAATCCGTATCAAACGGCAGCAATGGGAGTAATCCAGTAGCACTGACTCAGGATGAGTATCTCGCCATCATCCAACGCATGAACGAGAATACACACGAAGCCTCGGGGCAGTCGGCTCCTGCATAGCGCACACTGGGCTCCGTGAACATGGAGACGCGCGGTGAGGGCCGGACGCTTCCCCAAGCATGTGCAACCCTGCACTTGACAATACCCCCATTGCGTATATGATGGAGAGCAAAGAACAGAGGAGGGATAGCCTTGGTAACCACGGATGTACTTATTCTCGGCGGGGGTCCGGGCGGACGTATCACCTATATGGCTCTTCACAGGATGGGTGTGCGAGACGCCAAAATCGTGAGTCATGAGGAACCCACCGTCATCTGCAGTCTGCCCTACGGAATCGGACGAAGCCACGTACCGGAGGGGCCTGAAGCCACTGTGATAGACCTCTCCCAAAGCTCTCGGATGCCTGATTCGATAGTGGAGGACACCGTTACCGGGACAGTGACCGAGATTGATAGAGAAGCGAAGAAGGCGCGCATACAAACCAGGCAGGGAGAGCAAATGATTCACTATAATCGATTAGTGATGGCTCCGGGCTCTGTCCCCTGGATCCCCCCTGTGCCTGGGGTCATCGATGAAGGCGTCGCGGATACCCCGGGACCGCGGTTTCTCTACGGGAAGGACTATGTCTCCAAGGACGCGCTGAGAGACAACGTGTTTGTGCTTCGGAATGCAGATGATGCGCGTCAGCTCGACGCTTTTGCCGGCAGCCACAGGAGCGCAGCGGTCATCGGCAGTGGGGCAATCGGGTTGGAGATCGCCGAAGCCCTCTATGACCGCGGACTCGATGTCTCCATTGTTGAAGCGATTCCACACGTCAATCTTGCTCTGGATGGCGACATGGCGGAGATACTCGAAAAACGCCTCGCTGAGCGCGGTATCCACGTCTATACGGACGCGATGGTCACGGAAGTTAACGAACAGGGCGTCCGACTCAAGGGTGGCGATGAGGTGACGGCTGAAGGGGTGGTCTTCGCCACAGGTGTCCGACCCAACATCGAACTGGCCAAACAGATTGGGCTTGATACGGATCAGGGTATCCTGGTGGATCGGACGATGCAGACCTCCGTCCCGGATATCTATGCCCTGGGCGATGTCGCACAGATAGAGGATGCCGTCACCGGAGAATACATCGCACCGCTTATCGGCACACTGGCAATGCGGCAAGGCTTGATTACGGCAATGAACATTGCCGGGCAGTCCACAGAGCTCCCTGCGGCCACGGTCTGGGGAGTCAGCGCCAACTTCGACATCCACTGGGGAAGCGTAGGCTGGACGGAGGAGAAGGCGGACAGAATCGGCATCCCGGTACAGAGCATAGAGGTCGACCTCAAGACACGGGACGCCTTTATGAAAGAGTGCAGAGACGGCAAATGGAAGCTTGTCCTCGCCGCCGCCGACACCGACAGGGTCGCCAGGGGGCAGATTCTGGGATTCCAGGTAGTGGCAGACAATGATCCGCCGCTCTATCTGGTTGAACGTTTCGTAGACATTGTGACCCGTAGAGAAAGCGTCTGGGAGCTCATCGGGCACCACTTTGTGCACTGTCCCATGCACAACGCACCCTATGATCCCTATCTGACACTGCTCTTCAAAGCCCAGGCTGCTCTGGGGTAGAGACAGCTCCGGGAAGCACACAGACAGTAAGAATTCCGGGGGGTGGCACCCCCCGGAATTCTCTGTTGCCTATGCGTCCCTGCTCCTGTCGGAGAGGTTTTGCCTAGTCGGTGCCGGGGATCTCGGGGAGGGTCATGCCCTGCTCTTCGTAGTACTTCGCAGCACCGGGATGGATGGGCACGGAGATACCCTGGAATGCGCTCTCCAACGTCAGCTGCTTGGCCTTGGCGTGGACGTCGTAGATGTCCTCGATGTTGTCCCACATGGCCTTGGTGAATTCATACACCACTTCTTCGCTGAGGCCCGCGCGGCAGACCATCATGGCCATGACCGAAACAGTCTGTGCTTCGTCGATGCCCTCATAGGTCCCGGCAGGAATGGTGTCCTTGGCGAAGAAGGGGTACTTGTTGTGCAGCTTGGCCAGGAACTCGTCGCTGAAGTTGACCAGCTTGATGTCGTGCATGGTGGCGAGGTCCATAATGGAGGCTACGGGATACCCACCGACCACAAAACCGGCATCGAGCTGCCCGTCCTTCAGACGCTGGGTGGTGTTGTTAAAGTCGAGGAAATAGGTGTCCATGTCTTCATAGGTCAGGCCTGCAACATCGTAGATGCTGCGGACGTCGCCTTCCACGCCGGAACCGGGGGCGCCGACAGAAACCCTTTTCCCTTCCAGGTCCTGTACGCCGTTGATCCCGGAATCCTCCATGGCAACGAGCTGAATGTGCTCGGGATAGAGGCAGGCGATCGAACGGACATTCTTGTAGGGCTTATCCTTGAACATCATCTTGCCGTGATAGGCCCAGTAGGCAATGTCGTTCTGTACCAGAGCCATCTCGATCTGCTCGGTACCAATCAGATTGAGGTTGGCAGCGGAAGCGTTCCCGGTTTCACCGGTCACCTGAAGATCCGATACCTTGCTGGATACGAGGTCCGCGAGTGCGCCGCCTACGGGATAGTAGGTTCCACCCGTACCGCCGGTTGCGATTGACAGATACTCGGTTGCGAGAGCCGTGCCTGCAAAAGCTCCAAGACACATCGAAACTGCGAGAGCAAGAATTGCGAGTTTTCTCATAGAGTACTCTCCTCCTTATCGTGGTTACCGTGTTCCACCGTGTTCGCCCTTTCCCAACCGTTAGACCTCAACAAGAAGAGAACGCATCCCCCCTTTTCATCAGGCAATGAAATGAGGCGAACAAAGTGAACCCTACCTGACAGACAGTATAGAATGAGTAAGGAAAACTTTCAACCTCGTCATTT
The DNA here is from genome assembly GCA_021736445.1 of Synergistales bacterium. Lineage (NCBI taxonomy): Bacteria > Thermotogati > Synergistota > Synergistia > Synergistales > Synergistales bacterium. The sequence continues at coordinate 108,973 of JAIPGA010000001.1, forward strand.
TCCTGCCGGGGAAATCCGCGACACTCTCGTTTTCCCGGAAACCAGCTTTTCGAGGGGGCCGCCTCTTGTTATACTTTGCACAGAAAAACGAAGGAGGTACGTTATGTTTCTCAAGCATTTCCGGATACATCCGTCGAGCAGCACAGAGAGTACGGAGGAGCCAGAGAATCCCCACGAAGTGCATGAAGCGAAAGAAAGGAGCAGCACATTGAAAAGGGAGCACGAATCAACAGCAGACAGGGAGTACGGCGGAGAGGAGAGCCAGCCTCTAGAGGTAACGCTACGGTTTACAATCCATGATTCCAGTCAGATCGGTCGCCTGGCCCTGCTTCTTGCGGCGACGACCTCGACGGAAGAGGAGGACAAACTCAGAGAGGCTATGAAGGGCTGGAAGTGGCGGGCTGTCGCAACAGAGGTGGGCGGTGTGGCGGGGGACCTCCCCCAAAAGATAACGCGATCCATTGTCGGGGCCGCCCCCAACGCAGGCGTTGTGGAAAAAAGGCGGGCGGAGATGCACGCCCTGATGCACGCCGCCATGGAAGCGATGAACAGTTTTATGGTCATGAG